>NZ_JAAMXB010000020.1:0-1145 GCF_011068225.1 Campylobacter sp. CFSAN093229
TTATTAATTTACAAATCTTTCTCCTGAATATTACTAATCCAACTCCTTGCACATTTTTTCAAATTCTTGATAGTATTTCCAAGAAGCTACTATATTTGGATGATGTTGCTTAATACAAATCAACTCTTGATCAAAAATTTTTTTCCATTGCCTCATAAGAGTTTGATTATTTTTCAAATAAGCTAATATTTGATTTTCACATATTAAACATTTTGCTTTTAAATCAAATTTAACCTTCATCTTGGATATAAATTCTTCTAAATAAGACTGAATACATTTTATCAAAGTCAAATTATTCTCTAGATAAACAAATTGTTCCTTAGGAATACAAAAAATTAAATTTTCGAAAGGTAGATTATCTTTAAATAATACAGGATTAATTTTCTTATAATTATTTATTTTGTGAAGCTTAAAAAACTGTCTTGTAGTAATTAAAATTTCAATAATTTTACCATCGGCATAATTTACCCCAAAATTCTCCAAATCTACGCATAAAATAAGTGGAATTGATAAAAAAGCTCCTAACATATCATACACTACGGTATTATGGAATAAATTTTTTGATATTTGTCTAAAATGGTATAAAGCATTTAATTGACTGAAAGTATGATAAGCATATTCAGGTTTAATACTAGCCATGTCTAAGTAAGTAATTTTTTCTATTTTAAAAAATTGTGTTAAAAAATTTAATCTAAAAAAGCTTTCCGCATAAATCCAATAAGTTTTTATATGATCACAGGTTGGCAAAGGAGATTCGAAATAATATGTCTCTCTATCTAAAACTCTTTCTATAGGTGTATCCAAATCAAAACGATCAAGTCTATTCGCCTTTAAATTAATATGATTTAAACCCGTTTTTAATCTCGAAATTGGATCCCTAACCAAATATAATACAGGTTTATTTTTATTTAAAAGATTTAAAAATCTTTTAAGATCTCCCCTGGAAACATAAACATGAGTGTAATCAGTATATGCTATAACATTATATTTTAAAGGGTTATTTAGCAACTGCATGAAAATGTTAGAATATATAATAAATGGATTATGATGAATATATTTGCAAATATTTACTTCGCAAAGTTCCAAATACATTGTCATTGCTGCATGACCCGATAAAGCAGAAGAAAGCCACACAAACTCATAGT
>NZ_JAAMXB010000021.1:0-854 GCF_011068225.1 Campylobacter sp. CFSAN093229
AAGCCACACAAACTCATAGTTATCTGGTAAAGGCAAATTCATCTCCCAAGCAAGTTCAGCTGGTATATTATGATAATTGATTTTTTCATTCTTATCATTTAATTTCTTAGGATCAAGTAATGAAGGATAAGGATGGTTTTCTTTTTTGTATCTTTCTTTGAAATCATCTGATAATAACCATTCTTCTATAAGATCGAAATTTTGTATAAAATAATTAAAATTGTGAAAGATATTATCTAATATTGCTTTATAATCTTGATGAATTTTTAATATATTTTTTATTCTTGAAAATTCTTTTAAAAATAATTGTTTATTATCTATCAAACCTTCAAGGATACTAGAGTTAATCTGATCAAATTCTTTAAAAATTTCTCTAAAAATTTGAAATTCTTTATTTGCTTTTTTAATATTATTTTTTAATTTAAATCCACCCCCTGTATACCAAGTTTGATAAGCTTTGATTAAAACTTCACCTAGCATATAAGACAAATGAAATTTAAATCTTAAAGCTTGCTCATAATCACTACATGCTTCTAAACTTGGATATTTGAGTTGAGGAAAAACTTGTATGGTTTGTTGATAAATTTTTTGTTCTTTTTTGTGTTGTTTTTTAATTTTATAAAGTTTTTTAAATAATGCTATATACCCCCCCCCACTACTACTATTTGTAAAATCAATCATAGCTTGACCTAGTTTGTAAGCAAGATGATTTTTTACTCTTTCTATAGCCGAATTCGGATTATGCATAAAAGATTCCTTATAAAAATTTTATTTTTAATACAAAAATAAGTTATTATTATACATTATAATTATATAATAAAAACCAAAAGAAATGAAATTTAGTTTTTATTATA
>NZ_JAAMXB010000022.1:0-6274 GCF_011068225.1 Campylobacter sp. CFSAN093229
CAAGGACATCTATGCCAGCTATTAAGCTTTTTAACTTCATGGGGGGGGTATAGAGAAATTTTGTTTTAAACTTTCTATTGTTACCTTCTTAAGTATCAACGCTTTTGCAGCCACTCAAGCAAATACTAAAGACAATCGAAATTTCAATATTCCATAGCATTATTTTAATGATAACGAACTTTATGATAAAAGCAATTCTACTTATAAAAAACTCCAAGGTATCAATTATTATGCTAAGAGTTCTAAACAAGATATTAACAATATTACTTTAATATATAACAATCCTAAACTAAATATTACAAATATAAACGATTTAAATTTTAAACATTATTTACTTACTCCTGATATGAGAGAAGATGAAGTTCTTTCTTTTAAAGCAAGGCATGGTGTTAATACAGCCGATCATAGTATAAAAACAGTTAGAGTGCTTCCTTTTTTAATCACAGCAAAAACCGATCATGCTGATGCAAGTTATAATAAACTTATATTAGAACAAGGAGAACTTAGTTCAGTTTTTTATCTTAAACCTAAAGATACTCATATAAAAAACCCTAGTAATTCTAAAAGCAATCAACGCATGAATTTCTTAATGAGTTCTACCTTTACTCATTATGGTAATGCAAGCTATAACCAAACCATACTTCAAAAAGATGCTCATATTAGTATGGGAGTTGAGAACACTTATGATTTAGCCTTAAATGGTGCTCCTTATTTAATCGGAGCTATAGCCACTTATGGAGATTCTACAAATAATAGTTTAAATATAGAAGCAGGTAGCAGTGTAGAGTTTTTTACTTCCTTACCTAAAAAAGATAAAAATGGTAATAATACCTTTGACGAAAGAATCACTCACCTTGTAGGTGGTTTAGCTTATCAAGGTAATGTAAAAAACAATAAAATCTTTATCAAAGATGCTAATATGATTATTCATGGTCCAAGCAAAGCTTATGCTAGTTTAGCTGCTGCTCATATTAGCGCAGGTTATATAGATAGTGGAACGGATAAAACTTTCAAGCCAGTAAAAACCTTTTAGACATAGATGGTTTTAATCTTGATATGTATATGAACCATGATAAACAACCCCTAGCTTATAATTCTGTTTTATTTACTGATTTTTGGGGTGGAAAAACCGAACAAGGACAAGCCTTAGATAATACTATCAATTTAAAAGATATTAAAAACCTAAAAAAAGATAAAAACAATGAGAACATTTTTGCTCAAGCTTTATTTAACTTCTATGCAGGAGCTTCTAATAATGGAGAAGCAAATTATAATACCTTAAATATAGAATTAAAACATCCTTTAGAAATCGCTAATAACTTCTTAGGTTATAACCAACATTCTTTTTATGGTGGCTTTGCAACTAAAGGAGCTAATCATAATACCATTAACATTAAAAACGATCTTACTACAACCGATCTTTCTCAAAACTATAAAGATGCTTTAAATATTGTAGCTGCTAGAACCTTAGAAGGCAGTGCAGATTATAATAAAATTTATATCAATAATTCTATGTCAACCTTACCTGTATACATTTATACAGCTAAGAAAAATATTCTTAATAACCAAGACTTTTATCCTAGTAGTGCTAATAACAATGAAGTAGTGATTAAAGACTTTGCTTCTTTTAGAAATTTAACTGTATTAACAGAAGCTAAAGAAGCCTCTTATAATACTATAAATTACAACAATGTTCAAAGCATTACCGATGCAAGTAATATAGATAAAGGTTCTAAAATCATCATAAGAGCTTTAGATAAAGCCAATCATAATACCATAGATATAAAAAACTATTCTTCTAATGCAGCTGATAATGCTTATTTGATTATGGCTTATAATGAAGCTGCTTATAATAAAATCATTATCAATGATACTTTATTTGGTGTAGCTTCAGATAAAAGAGAAGGAATTTTAAGTATTATAGCTGGACTTTCAAACAATGCCCATGATAATACCTTAATCATAAACAATCTTAATCTTGATGAGTATAAAAATAACAATTCTATTTTTATAGCTCCTTCAGCCATTACAGGTTTAAGTGAAGCTAAATCTTACAATAACACCTTATATATAGGTGGGAATTTAAATATATTTAAAAACACTTTCATAGATATATTAGCAGGAGCGTTGGTGCATTATGAAGATAGCAATAATGCTTCTAATGCTGTAGCTCCTTCAGATATCAGTTTAAGTAAAAACAATAGACTGATTTTAAATACTAAAGTTGAAGCTAGAATTATTAATAACTTTGAGCATTATTATCTTATTGTATCCAATAAAATCAACACAACTCCCCTTTTGAAGTCATACGATGCTCCTATTAATATTTCTAGCGAGGGAGTATTAGCTCTTTATACCCTCAAAGAGCAATACCCCTACCTTAAAAATAAAGAAATCTTAATCTTACAAAGTGAGCAAGGTTTTATAGATAAAAACTCTAATACTTTAAATCAAGAAGAACTTCAAAGCTTTATTGAAAAAATGCAAAAAAACAAAGAAGATTTTAAACTAAGTTCTATAGATAAATTAAAAAAGATGAATTTACAAAAGCTTTCTTATGAAGTAAGAATATCTCAAGATGGCAAAAGCATTTACGCAAAGATAAAATAAATCATTCCTATCTTAAAGATAGGAATGATTTGCTTGTATTTTTATAAATATAAACAAAAGATTCTTAAATCTTAATCTTACAAAAAGGAGCAAGTCATGAAAAAGTTAAATAAACTTTCTTTGTCTTTAGTTGTAGATTCTTTACTTTTTACACAAAGCTATGCTTTACCAAGTGGGGGTAAGTTCACTCATGGAACAAGTGGAAGTATAAGTTCAAGCAATGGCATAATGAATATCACTGGCAATAAACAAAACTCTGTTATCCAATGGGGTGGTGGTTTTAATATAGCAAATGGTGAAACTGTAAATTTTAAAGGTAATGGCTATAACTACTTAAATATTGTCTATGGTTCTAAAAGCTCTCATATAGATGGAAAGCTAGAAGGTGGTACAAACAATATCTTTTTAATCAATCCTAATGGTATAGTAGTGGATAAAGATGGAAGTATTAATGCAAATAGAGTGTTTTTATCTGCTTCATCGATAGGAGATAAAGAGATGCAAGAATTTGCGAGTAGTGGAAAAATTTCAGCATTTGATGGAGATCCTAGAACAATATCACCTGTAATTAAATCCAATGCAGGAAATGTTATAAATTTAGGAACTATTAGTGTATATGATAGAGTGGTTATGGCGGGTAATCAAGTTTCAAATATTAAATACGGTAGCACTGATTATGGTAAATTTATTTTTACAAAAGAAGGAGCCGCAAAGGATATTTTTAAAGTTTCTAATAGTATTAGAACACCAAATATAAGACCTTCCAAAGGTATCACTGGGCCTGCAGATAGTCTTGTTGGTATTGATAAAGGCTATAAAGAAACTAGTGATCTTATCACTAAAGATGATATTTCAAGTGAGGTTATAAACTCTATATTTAATAGTTTAAAATTTAATTCTTATGCAAATATAGATGATATTTTTACAATTTATACTGATTCGGAGTTAAAAAATAAATTATCAGAAGATATCTTACAAAGTATAGATTTTATGGCTGCTCTATATGGACAAGCGAGCACAAATGAAAATGCAAAATTAAAAGAAGCTCTTTCAACTTCTTATGAAAATGTGGAAAAAGCAGGTAAATCCATCAACACTGTTAAAAACACACTTTCTCAAATTGCTAAAACTACTGAAGAACAAAAAAATACTCAAAAAGCTTACGATGATGCATTAAATAATTATAATACCATAGTGGAGCTTTACAATAAAGCTTTGAAAATTGGAGATTCAAAAGTCTTAGAAACGCTTAAAACAGAAATGAATAGTAAATATATAGTTTTGCAACAAGCTACAACAGCTCTTAAAGATGCCACGAGTTCGAATAATTCTAATCTTGAAACAAATAAACAAACTATTGCAAGTGCAAGTATAGATAATTATAAACTCACAGTTAATGGGCAATATAGTGCAAATTTGAAAGATGTTAGCAAGCCTAATGATAACAATAGTGGTTCCAACAACGGAAACGATGGAACCGATTCAGGTGATATTAACAATGGTAACAACAACGGTTCTAATAACAATCCAAATGATACCATAGGACAACAAGAACCTGACATTGCTACAGCTTTGCTTATGCAAACTACAGATGAAGATCCAAATATCAATGAAGATGATAAACAAGCAAGTATAGATGAAGCCAGTACTCAAGAAAGTGGTAATGCTTGTATAGTATCGGATAATTTTAAAGCAGGAAATCCTTGCTCAAGATGATTAAAATCCAAAAGGTTAAAAGCCTTTTGGATCTTGTTAAAAATTAATAAAACAAACAAAGTTTAAAGATTAAAAATCAAACAAACACTAAGGAAAATTTAAATAAAACGCATTATCTTACTATCTAGTTTAGCTATCTTAAGCCTTTATGCTAGTGATACTAAAGATAATAAAAAAACCATACAAATGTTAGAACAATCTCCTTATAAAGAAGATGCTAACTTAAAAAACTACAATAACACTTTAAAAGTAAAAGATGGAGTGATTATCATAGATCATTCTAATACTAGTGATGATAATAATTCAAAAACCGCTAACACAAAGAAAAACATTCAAAAAGATAATAACAACACTCAAAAAAATCAACCTAACTTGTCTAATGATAATACTTTAAAAACTAAAACCCCAAATTCAAACACTCCTTCTTTAAAAAATACTTCTAAAGAAGAATCAATTCATAAAGTTAGCTTTAACTTTCATATTACCAATAAAAACATAAACTTTAAAGATCTAGGTTCAGATGAGCAAGTTTTACAAGAAGCCTTAAACGATTACAAAAAAGAAAGTATTTCAGTTCAAGACTTACAAGATATAGCCAAATCATTTCTTATTATGTTCAAGTTAGTGGTTATCCTGCTGCTACAGCTTATATCCCACAACAAGAATTAAAAGATCAAATTCAAATCAATATCACCTTAGGTGTTTTAGGTAAATATGTGGTTCAAAACAATTCTAGTGTAAGAGATTATGCTATAGAAAGTAAATTACCTAATCATAAAGGTAAAATCATCGCTACTAAATTAGTAGAAGATGCGGTTTATAAAGTCAATGAAATGTATGGCATACAAACCCTTGCTTCTTTAAAAGCAGGAGATAATCCAGGTGAAACAGATGTAGTGATAGAAACTACCCCTAGTGATAGCTTTGTTTCTGCATTATTTTATGGGGATAATTACGGTATAAAAGAATCAGGTAGATATAGGGGTGGTGCTAGTATGAGTTTTAATAACATAGCTCATCAAGGAGATAGTCTTAATGCTTATTTGCAAAGAAGCGATGAAGCACAAACTAACTATGGTATAAGCTATACTACTTTCTTAGGGAATTTAAAAATCACTCCAAGTTATTCTAAAGGAAACTATGCTTTAGGGGGAATTTGGAGAGAAATTGACTTTATAGGAACTTCTGAAAATCTAGGTATAGATTTAAAATATCCTTTGTGGATTACGACTTATAATTCTTTTTATTTAACTTCAAGCTATTATCATAAAAAACTTAGTGATTCTAAATTTGATATTTTAACCTTTGATAAAAGCTCTGATACGATAAGCTTTGGTATAGAAGGAGTTTATAATGGCATTAGCAATGATAGTTTTTCTTATAGTGCTAATGTAAGCTATGGTAATGTTAAAGATGAAGGTATGACTATAGTAGGTATAGGAACAAGCAAAGTAGGTGGAGTAGAATTTGGAAAATTTGCTAAACTTAATGTCAATCTTAACAATGCTTATTTCTTTAATGATACCTTTACTCATCTTTTTAGTTTAAATTATCAACAAGTTATCAATGGAGCTACATTAGATAGTAGTGAAACCATATCTTTAGGAGGTCCTTATGGAGTAAGGGCTTATAATAATGGAGATGGAGAAGGAGATAATGCTGTAGTGGCTAGCTTTGGACTTAGAATGACTACTCCTTTAAAAGATTTTTATATCACTCCTTTTTATGATATAGGTTATTCTTGGTATGAGAATGATTCTTATACAAACTATATGGATGCTTATGGTTTACAACTGCTTTATAATAAAACAGGGAATTTTTATGTCAAGCTTGATTTAGCTAGAGCTTTAAAGAAGTATAAACTAGATGATGATTATAGTTCTAAAGCTTATGTAAGCTTTGGGAAGTATTTTTGAGTTTTAGCAAGAAGTTTTTCTTGCTAAGGGTG
>NZ_JAAMXB010000023.1:0-1243 GCF_011068225.1 Campylobacter sp. CFSAN093229
AATCTTGATCAAATCAGAGCTGATATAGGTTCTATACAAAATCAAGTGACATCAACCATAAACAACATTACCGTAACTCAGGTTAACGTTAAATCAGCTGAATCACAAATCAGAGATGTAGACTTTGCAAGCGAGAGTGCAAACTACTCTAAAGCAAATATCTTAGCTCAAAGTGGATCTTATGCTATGGCTCAGGCAAATTCTAGCCAACAAAATGTTTTGAGACTGCTTCAATAGTTTAAAAATACTGTGATATATACAAATCCAAGCCTAGTTTAAATACTAGGCTTTTTATTTTAAACTCTCAAGATTTTTAATTAAACTAAAACTTGGAACACTTCTTGCTTTAATCTTTTCGATGCAATATTTTGAAAGGATTTAAAATGGGTTTTAGGATAAACACCAACATCGGTGCGTTAAATGCACACGCAAATTCAGTTGTTAATGCTAACGAGCTTGATAAGTCTTTAAGTAGACTTAGTTCCGGTCTTAGGATTAACTCCGCAGCGGATGATGCTTCAGGGATGGCGATAGCAGATTCTTTGCGTTCTCAAGCAGCCACTTTAGGTCAAGCCATAAACAATGGCAATGATGCCATAGGTATCTTACAAACTGCTGATAAGGCTATGGATGAGCAACTTAAGATCTTAGATACTATCAAGACTAAAGCAACTCAAGCGGCTCAAGATGGTCAAAGTTTAAAAACAAGAACCATGTTGCAAGCAGATATAAACCGCTTAATGGAAGAGCTTGATAATATCGCTAATACTACAGCTTTTAATGGCAAACAACTTTTAAGTGGAAATTTTACTAATCAAGAATTTCAAATCGGTTCAAGTTCAAATCAAACTATAAAAGCAAGCATTGGGCCAACCCAGTCTTCAAAAATCGGTGTTACAAGATTTGAAACAGGTTCACAAAGTTTTACTTCAGGTGTAGTAGGACTTACTATCAAAAACTATAATGGTTTGGAAGATTTTAAATTTGATAATGTTGTGATTTCAACCTCTGTTGGAACAGGTCTTGGAGCTTTGGCTGAGGAGATTAATAAAAGCTCTGATAAAACAGGAGTTCGTGCAACTTATGATGTAAGAACAACTGGTGTTTATGCTATAAAAGAAGGAAGCACTTCTCAAGACTTTGCTATCAATGGGGTTGTAATTGGTCAGATTAATTATAAAGACGGAGATAATAATGGCCAGTTGATTTCGGCTATAAATTCTGTTAAAGACACAACCGGAGT
>NZ_JAAMXB010000024.1:0-1390 GCF_011068225.1 Campylobacter sp. CFSAN093229
CACCCCAAAACGGAACAGATTTTGCTTATATTATTTTAATATATATTTAGGTTGAAGGCAAAAAAATCTAAATCAAGGAATTAATATGAGTATCTTTAGTATTAATGATAACTCAAACTATAATTCTATACTTTCACAAGCAAAAGCTAATAAAGAAAGTAAAGAAAATTCTAAAATAAGTTTTGCTAATGCTTTTTTAAAACAAAATGCTAGTAAATTAAATGAAATTCAAAGTGCAAATTCACAAACTCTAGCAAGAAGTGAAGTATTAAATTCTACTAATACAACAAATACTAGCAATAATACTAATTTTAGTATAAGTAGTAAAACAAATTCTCCTAATTATGATATATCAAGTGAATTTAAAAACTCTATTTATACTCTAAAATATAAACAAGCAGATATAAGTAATAATACAGCCTATGGTTATAGTGTAGATAAAGATGGTTATATGGGAAGTGATTTTAATAAAGCTGCAGGATTGCCTGAAGATTTTAAGATACATAAATCTACTTTAGATGAGATTAAAAAAGCTGCCGAAAATGATTCTATTGTTTCAAGTACAAAAGAATACTTAGGCGTAAGCGAGTATTATACTAATATAGATATGGCTGAAACCATAAAACAATACTATAACCAATTTAATCAAATTGTTAATTATGCTTTTAATGATACCAATAAAACAAGTTTCACTGAAGCAGATATAAATTCTATGCCTAAGGGAATTAGTGAATTATCATCTGATAAAACTATAGGTATTATGCCGAAAAATTATGATAAGCTAACAATAACAAACTATTATAATACACAAGAGCAATATAATGAAGCAGAACAATTAGGAATGTTTGGACATATTAATATAGGCTTACAACCATTAAATTTCACTCCGCAAAGTATGCAAACTCAAAATTTAGATAAAGACACTGCAATAGATACTTTTAATCCTGATATGTCAGTTTATCCACAAAATGAAGATGGAAGTTATTCTAAAGAAGCTTTGTTTATGAGTTTTTTAAAATCAACGGGTGTAACGTCAAGAGAAGGTAGTGCAACATTAAATCCTATAGCTAAGTCTTATGCTGAAGCTATGGCTAAAGAAAGCTTTGATGGATCATTAACTTCCTTAGATGACATCATGACAGGTAAGGTTGATTTTGCAAGTTTATTAAAAAGTTATGCACAAGATGGCTGGCTTGATGCAGATATATATGTAATGGATAAAGGGGTTAAATGGCAAAATACAAGCATAGGTTATGGTGGAGCTTGGTTTGATAATCAGTTTAATCAAGCAAAAGCTAATGGTTGGAAAGCAAGCAGTGAAAGTATAAATTCTTTTGCTGATTCTATAGCGGATAGACTTAATAATCTTATAGGACAAACTAGGGTTTAG
>NZ_JAAMXB010000025.1:0-972 GCF_011068225.1 Campylobacter sp. CFSAN093229
AAGTTGATTTAATTTCAATCAAAGCCGATGATGAACTTGGAAAAATGGGCAAAATGATCAACGAAAACATCCTTGCTACTAAAAAAGGTTTAGAACAAGACAATCAAGCCGTTAAAGAATCAGTTCAAACCGTATCAGTTGTAGAAGGTGGTAATCTAACAGCAAGAATTACTGCTAATCCAAGAAACCCACAACTTATTGAACTTAAAAATGTTCTAAATAAACTTCTTGATGTTTTACAAGCTAGAGTAGGTTCTGATATGAATGTTATTCATAAAATATTTGAAGAATATAAAAGCTTAGATTTTAGAAATAAAATCTCTAATGCTTCAGGAAGTGTTGAATTAACTACTAATGCTTTAGGTGATGAAATAGTTAAAATGCTAAAACAAAGTTCAGACTTTGCTAATGCTTTAGCTAATGAAAGTGGAAAATTACAAACTGCTGTTCAAAGCTTAACCACTTCTTCAAATTCTCAAGCTCAATCTTTAGAAGAAACTGCAGCAGCTTTAGAAGAGATCACTTCTTCTATGCAAAATGTTTCAGTTAAAACTAGTGATGTTATCACTCAATCTGAAGAGATTAAAAATGTTACAGGTATTATAGGTGATATTGCAGATCAAATCAATCTTTTAGCTTTAAATGCAGCTATTGAAGCAGCACGTGCTGGAGAACATGGTAGAGGCTTTGCAGTGGTAGCTGATGAAGTTAGAAAGTTAGCTGAAAGAACTCAAAAGTCTTTATCTGAAATAGAAGCTAATACTAATTTACTTGTTCAATCTATCAATGATATGGCAGAAAGTATTAAAGAACAAACTGCAGGTATTACTCAAATCAATGATAGCGTAGCTCAAATTGATCAAACTACTAAAGATAATGTTGAAATTGCTAATGAATCAGCTATTATTTCTAGTACAGTAAGTGATATAGCTAATAATATCTTAGAAGATGTTAAGAAGAAGAGGTTTTAAT
>NZ_JAAMXB010000026.1:0-674 GCF_011068225.1 Campylobacter sp. CFSAN093229
GCTCTGATTTGATCAAGATTAGTGATAGCAGTTTCAGCGATATCCATAACAGCCATAGCACCTTTAAGAGTAGTTACGCCTGCAGTTTCATCAGTTGTATTGGCAGCAGTAGCTTTAAGAGCTGCAAATTGAGAATTTCCTGAACCTGAAGAAAATCCCGATCCTGAAGAAACAACATAAGTATTGCTCATTGAAGCTGCACTTGAAACAATTTTTATTCCTTCAGTCAAACCTACTGATAAATTTTTACCACTACCCACAGAAAATCCTGAACCTTTAGAAAATCCCGATCCTGATGCACTCATAAATGCAGAAATAGAACTTACAGCTTGAGTAAAAACAAACTTCCCTCCACCTTTATAAGAATTAAATCCCATAGCATCAGCATTAGTTGCTGAAATTTGACCTTTTGATTCTCTTAAAGATACTGAAGCTTGAGAAATCATATCTGTTGTACCCATACCTATAGTACTAAGATTGGTTCCACTTATGTTGATATCTCTACCATCATTTTTAACCAAAGATAAGCGTCCATAGTTTTCTTTTTGATTTGATAAAATACCAGAACCAACGCCTATATCTCCAGTAATTTTAATGCCTCTACCATCAGCTGAAGTAAGAACAAGCTTACCATTTTCATCTTTAGAAGCTTGAACTCCGGTTGTGTCTTTAAC
>NZ_JAAMXB010000027.1:0-1132 GCF_011068225.1 Campylobacter sp. CFSAN093229
ATATTAAGCATTGCTCTAGTTGCTTTAGTTGGTTTATTTTTAGGTGCTTGTAGTGATTCTAAAAATAAAGAATCAAATGCAAGTGTAGAATTAAAGGTTGGAACTGCTCCAAATTATAAACCTTTTAATTATAAAGAAAACTCAAAACTTACAGGTTTTGATACTGATTTGGTTGAAGAGATTGCCAAAAAAAATGGTATTAAAATTGTTTGGGTTGAAACCAATTTCGATGGATTGATTCCTGCTTTAAAAGCTGGCAAAATCGATATGATTGCCTCAGCTATGAGTGCAACTGACAAAAGAAGACAAAGTGTTGATTTTACCAAACCTTACTATATGAGTAAAAATCTTTATCTTAAGCTAAAAAACAATGACTCTCTTCAAACAAAGAATGATTTAGAAGGTAAAAAAATAGGAGTTCAACTAGGAACTTTACAAGAAAATACTGCAAAAGCTATCAAAAATGCACAAGTGCAAAGCAATAAAGATTTAAACATAGCTGTTTTAGCACTAAAAAACAACAAAATCGATGCTATTGTAGCTGATCAAGATACTGCTAAAGGTTTTTTAGCTGAAAATCCAGAATTGGTAAGCTTCTACCAAGAAACAGATGGAGGGGAAGGCTTTAGTTTTGCTTTTGATAAAAATAAACAAAAAGATATTATTGAAATATTTAACAAAGGCATAGATGAAGCAAAAACTGATGGATTTTATGATACTTTAATTAAAAAATATGAATTAGAATAAGCGTGAATTTTCACGCTTATAGCTTAAAAAGTTAAAATTTCATATTTTCTCTCTTTTGCAATTTTTAAAATTTTTTCATCACCATTACATACAAAGGCTTTGCTAACAGACTCTAGTAAAGGTAAATCATTGATAGAATCACTAAAAAAATAAGAATCTTTCATCCATTTTTCATAATCTTTACCCAAATATTCCTTAAGTCTTAAAACCTTGCCTTCCTTAAAGCTATAAATCCCATAAGCTTTTCCACTAAATTTATCACCCACACACTCACATTTTATGGCTATGCTTTCTCTCACTCCCAAAAAAGAGGCGATTTTTCTAACTAAAAATTCAGCCGTAGCTGAAATTATAATACACCTTTGATCTTGATATTTGATTATAA
>NZ_JAAMXB010000003.1:0-44393 GCF_011068225.1 Campylobacter sp. CFSAN093229
TAGGGGTTTGGAAGGTAATAGAGGATAAAATTTAAAATTTTCTAAGTTAAAATTACATAGAATATATTAGCAATATTTTTGAAAAGATGTCGAAAATTTGAAGGCATCAAAATGGATTTTATAAAATTTCTTAATCATTTTCAACCCATATCTAAATCTTCTCAGCAAGCTAGTGTATATAAATCTTTTAAGTTGAATTTAAAGCCAAAGATTCTTAATGAAAAAGACGAAAATTCCTCTTCATTTCAAGATCAAAAAACAGATGTAGCTCAAACTATGCTTCAAAGATTAGAAGATGAAAAAGTTTTCAATCAAAAGGTGAGTGATAAAGTAAAAAAAGCTGAAAGAGGTATGACTACTATATATTTTAGAGATCCTATTACAAATAAACTCGTTCGTAGTGCTTTAAGTTAAACAGTTATCAATAAAATGGGAATTAAATTTAATAAAGAAGATATGACTAAAAGACTTGATGGATCATATATATTAAGTGGAAAAGCTGAAAATTTTGTGGCTGGATGGTGTGCTGATATAGCATATACTAGAGCTTATGTGGCTAGCGATAGAAATAATGATGGATATTTAGAAGATTATGAGCTTGAAGATACGAAAGTGGTTTTGTAGCACAGGAAACAAATTTAGGACTTTTTGTGCAATCTTATACATAATTAAATGGTAGTGTGGATACTCTATTTGGTTTTGAAAAAGATTTTAGAGAAATGCGTCCAGATGATACCAAAGATACAGATTACGCTGGTAGAACTATAGGTTTAGAGCTTGATAAAATGATAAGAAAAGATGGAGATTTTAATGGAGAACTTATAGTTTTAGCGAAACTGGCATGCAAGCAGTGAAAACCAAAGCTCCAAATTCTGGATGGACTGAAAGTGTAGGTATATTAACTTTAACTAAATTTGATCAAACTAATACAATAGAAATTAAAGATATCTTGGATAAATTAGGTAAAGGTGTAAAATATGATGATTTAAGTGAAGATGAAAAATCTCTACTTAAAATGCAATTATCTGATAAAATTTTTGATGAAGTTGAAGATAAAGAAACTGGTAATAAAAAACTTGTTTTTAATCTGGATAAATTTAAAATTTTCTATGAAGCTTTTGTGGATTTATTCAAACAAAGAAGTGCAAAAATGCTAGGTTTAAAACCTGAAGATGCAACTAAACTTAATTATGACAATCTTGGTGAAATTGTCAACGAAATGAAGCAAACTTATTTTGATACAAATTCTACAAGTTATGGAAAAATAGCTGATTTAATTAAAATTTGGGCTTAGTTTTTATAATTATCTTGTAAAGTGTATTGTTATTTTTATTTTGATATATTGATATATTGTATTCTTATAAAAAAGTAACTAATAAAAGTTTAGTCATATAGACTAAATAAAATTAAGTATATTTTTTTATATTTATACTTGACAAAATAACACTCAATGTTGTATAATACTTCTAGCAATCAAAAAATAGAGTGCTAAAAATTTAAGGAAAGAGCTATGAAAAGCCGAGATAAAAAGGATTTGATTTTAGATTCTATCATCCAAACTTATCTTTTAGATAATGTTCCTATTGGTTCAAATGAATTGAAT
Source organism: Campylobacter sp. CFSAN093229 (assembly GCF_011068225.1). NCBI lineage: Bacteria > Pseudomonadati > Campylobacterota > Epsilonproteobacteria > Campylobacterales > Campylobacteraceae > Campylobacter > Campylobacter sp. CFSAN093229. Next base: position 1,604 of record NZ_JAAMXB010000003.1, read on the forward strand.
TTAAATCTTTGCATCCCTGCTTCAACTATACGCGTCTATCTTAAAAGGCTTAGCGACGAGGGTTTGATCACTCAGCTTCATATAAGTAGTGGTAGAATTCCTACTATTTTGACAATGCAAAATTACTGGCAAAGTTTTTGGAAAAAAGAACAAGATCAAGATATCAATATCAAAAGTGAGAATTTTTTAAAAGAGTTGAGTAAAGAATTTGAAATTTACTGTCTTGTTTATGGTGGTAGAAGCTTAGTGCTTAAAGAAGTGCTTGATCTAAATGCTAAGTTTATAGTGCTTGATTTTAAAGAAGAAGAGCTCGTTTTAAAATATGAAAAAGAAGCATGGAATTTTTTACAAAGTCTTATAGGATTGGATCTTTTTAGTATAGAAAAAATAGCTTTGAGGGTTCATTTTATGGATCTTGTAGAAAAAATAGCTAGCTTAAGGCAAAATTTGATTTGCTATAGAAGCAATGAAGAAAGAGCTTATCAAATTTATCAAAATGATGAATTTGTTAAGCTCTTAGATTGCGGAGTTCATCGTTATTTTAAAGAAAGTCTTGAATTTGAACCTTTATTTAAAGAAGGTTTTATGGGGCTTAAGGTGGATGCGCAGTTTTTGGGCGAAGATGTAAATATTATCTTAGCAGGTAGTGTTTATACGGATTATAAAAAAATATTACAATACATAAAGGAGGCGGCGTGAGCGAGCAAAAGCAAGAATTTGAAAATGAAAACGCAGAAAATTCTGAACATTTGCAAGATGAGAATTTGCAAAATATCGAAGATGTTGAGCAAAACAGATTGCAAAAAGACTATGATGAATTAAAAGACAAATATATGCGTGCAAACGCTGAATTTGAAAATATTAAAAAAAGAATGGAAAAAGAAAAGCTAAGTGCTATGGCTTATGCAAATGAAAGCTTTGCAAAGGATTTGCTTGATGTTTTGGATGCTTTAGAAGCAGCTATCAATGTCGAATGTCATGATGAAATTAGCTTAAAAATCAAAGAAGGAGTGCAAAACACTTTAGATTTGTTTCTTAAAAAACTTGAAAAGCATGGAGTGGCTCTTATTAAAGAAGAAAAAGAGTTCGATCCAAATTTACATGAGGCAATGTTTCATGTAGATAGTGAAAATCATCAAAGTGGTGAAGTGGTTACCGTGCTTCAAAAAGGCTATAAAATAGCCGATCGCGTAATCCGCCCAACCAAAGTTAGTGTAGCAAAATAAATTTTAATAAAAAGGATAAAAAATGAGTAAAGTTATAGGTATAGATTTAGGAACAACCAATTCTTGTGTTGCTGTGTATGAACGCGGCGAAAGTAAAGTAATCCCAAACAAAGAAGGTAAAAATACAACTCCTTCTGTGGTAGCTTTTACAGATAAAGGTGAGGTTTTAGTAGGAGATAGCGCAAAACGCCAAGCGGTAACTAACCCTGAAAAAACTATCTATTCTATTAAAAGAATTATGGGTTTGATGATCAATGAAGACGCGGCTAAAGAAGCTAAAACAAGACTTCCTTATCATATCACTGAAAGAAATGGTGCTTGTGCTATTGAGATTGCAGGTAAAATTTATACTCCGCAAGAAATTTCAGCAAAAGTTTTAATGAAACTAAAAGAAGATGCTGAGGCTTTCTTGGGCGAGAGTGTTGTAGATGCAGTTATTACTGTACCTGCGTATTTTAACGATGCACAAAGAAAAGCGACAAAAGAAGCAGGAACGATAGCAGGACTTAATGTATTAAGAATTATCAATGAGCCTACTTCAGCAGCTCTAGCTTATGGACTTGATAAAAAAGATAGTGAAAAAATCGTGGTTTATGATCTAGGTGGGGGAACTTTTGACGTTACTGTGCTTGAAACTGGCGATAATGTAGTAGAAGTTTTAGCAACAGGTGGTAATGCTTTCTTAGGGGGCGATGATTTTGATAATAAACTTATAGATTTTCTAGCTAATGAATTTAAAGATGAAACAGGCATAGATCTTAAAAATGATGTTATGGCTCTACAACGCTTGAAAGAAGCAGCTGAAAACGCTAAAAAAGAATTAAGCTCAGCTAATGAAACTGAAATTAATTTACCATTTATCACAGCAGATGCAAGTGGGCCAAAACACTTGGTTAAAAAACTTACTAGAGCTAAATTTGAAGGTATGATTGATTCTTTAGTGGCTGAAACCATCACTAAAATCAATGAAGTAGTAAGTGACGCAGGTCTTAAAAAAGATGAGATTAAAGAAATTGTTATGGTAGGAGGCTCTACTCGTGTTCCTTTAGTGCAAGAAGAAGTGAAAAAAGCTTTTAATAAAGATCTTAACAAGTCTGTAAATCCTGATGAAGTTGTAGCTATTGGTGCGGCGATTCAAGGTGCGGTTATAAAAGGCGATGTTAAAGATGTGCTTTTACTTGATGTTACTCCGCTCTCTTTGGGTATAGAAACTCTAGGTGGGGTAATGACTAAGATTATCGAAAAAGGTACAACTATTCCAACTAAAAAAGAGCAAGTTTTCTCAACCGCTGAAGATAATCAAAGTGCTGTAACTATCAATGTTTTACAAGGGGAAAGAGAATTTAGTCGTGATAATAAATCTTTAGGAAATTTCAATCTTGAAGGAATTCCACCAGCACCACGCGGTATGCCACAAATCGAAGTTACTTTTGATATCGATGCAAATGGTATTTTAACTGTTAGTGCAAAAGATAAAGCAACAGGTAAGGCTCAAGAGATCAAAATCACAGGTTCAAGTGGACTTAGCGAAGAAGAAATTAATAACATGGTAAAAGATGCTGAACTTCACAAAGAAGAAGATAAAAAACGCAAAGAAGCTGTAGATGCTAGAAATGCAGCTGATAGCTTGGCTCATCAAGTAGAAAAATCTTTAAGTGAGTTGGGTGAAAAAGTTGCTGCTGCTGATAAAGAAAATATCCAAAAAGCTCTTGATGATTTGCGCGAGACTTTGAAAAATCAAAATGCAAGCAAAGAAGAGATTGAAAGCAAAATGAAAGCTTTAAGTGAAGTTTCTCATAAGTTAGCTGAAAATATGTATAAAAAAGATGAGCCAAACACAGCCAATGATAAAAAGAAAAAAGATGACGATGTAATCGACGCTGAAGTTGAGTAATCTTCCAAAATCTCCATTCAAGCCTTTTTAAAAGGCTTGAACTCAATTCTATTTTATCTTATTTAATTTTTAAATATTTTTTAGTAGTGATCTTATATAATATATTATTAATAAAACACAAGGAACGCATCATGGAACAAAGCCAATTCCAACCCATTATCAACTTCATATGGAGCGTGGCAGATGATTTACTTCGTGATGTTTATGTAAAGGGTAAATACCGCGATATTATTTTACCTATGACGATTATAAGAAGAGTAGATGCAGTTTTAGAACCTACAAAAGATAAAGTTCTCAAAGTTTACAACACTTATAAAGATAAATTTGAAAATTTAGATTTTATACTAGGCGGAAAACAAGGAAACAACCTAGGCTTTTCTAATTATTCTAAATTTAGCCTACAAACCCTTCTAAATGATCCAAAAAATATCAGAATAAATTTTGAAAAGTTTTAGTGAAAATATCAAAGATATCATTTTAAAATTCAAATTCAAAAACCAACTTGACACCTTAAAGAATCAAACATACTTTTTGGAGTGATAGAGAGATTTTGCTCACCTAGGGTAAATTTTGGCATAGAAGATATCTTAGATGAAAAAGGAAATGTTATCCACAAAGGCTTAAGCAACCTTGGCATGGGGTATGTTTTTGAAGAACTCATTCGTAAATTTAACAAAGAAAACAATGAAGAAGCCGGAGAACATTTCACCCCAAGAGAGATCATAGAGCTTATGACCCATCTTGTATTTTTACCCGTAAAAGAACAGATCAAAAAAGGAACATGGCTTATTTATGATAATGCTTGTGGAAGCGGTGGAATGCTCACAGAGTCAAAAGAATTTATCACAGATCCTGATGGCCTTATAAAATCAAAAGCAAACATCTATCTTTACGGACAAGAAATCAACCCTGAAATCTACGCCATATGCAAAGCAGATATGCTGATAAAAGGCGAAGATCCAGATCATAAAAATTTGGCTCCACTTTAAGCAATGATCAACAAGATAAAAAATTTGATTTCATGCTTAGCAATCCACCCTATGGTAAGTCTTGGGAAAATGATCAAAAAATTCTAGGGGTAGAAAAGAAAGGTTTAAATTCAACTTGCAATGACCCAAGATTTAGCGTAGGTATCACAAGCAAAAGCGATGGGCAAATGATGTTTTTGCTCAATATGCTTAGCAAGATGAAAACAGATACCCCTTTAGGCTCTCGCATTGCAAGCGTGCATAATGGCTCATCACTTTTTAACTCAGATAGTGGCATGGTGGCCATAAGAAAACATATCATAGAAAAAGACTATCTTGAAGCTATAGTCGCTCTACCTACAAATATGTTTTACAATACAGGAATTCCTACTTTCATATGGATCATCACCAACAAAAAGCCAGAACATAAAAAAGGCAAAGTCCAGCTTATAAACGCTACAAGCGAAGAGTATTTTTCTAAGATGAAAAAGTCTTTAGGCTCTAAACAAAATGAAATAACAAAAGAACATATAGAAAAAATCACTAAGTTATTTTTAGATAATATTTCTAACAAAGACTGCAAAATTTATGACAATGAAGACTTTGGCTATACTAAAATCACTATAGAAAAACCAAAAAGTATAGAAGTTTTAAAAGATGATGAAAAATTTGCAAAATTCAAAGACAAAGACAAAATCTTAGAAAAATTACAAGAGTTAGAGCAAAACCCACAAGATTTTGAAGATAGAAATGAATTTATAAGCTTTTTAGGTGTAAAACTCAAAAAAAGTGAAGAAAACCTCATCATCGATAGTGATAAAACCAACAACACCGAAAAAATCCCACTCAAAACAAACATACAAAGCTACTACGACACAGAAGTAAAACCCTATATGAAAAATTCTTGGATAGCTTGGGATAGTGCCAGTGTGGGTTATGAAATACTTTTTAACAAATACTTTTATACCTATACTCCACTAAGAAAACTAGAAGAAATAAACAACGAATTAGAAAAGCTAGAAAAAGAAGTGCAAGATCTTTTAAAAGAGATCATACAATGACAAATTTCAAAGATAGTGGCATAGAATGGCTTGGCGAAATTCCACAGCATTGGGAAGTAAAAAGACTTGCAAATTTTGGAACATTTCTTAAAGGCAATGGTATATCACGACAAGATTTAGTTGAATATGGAGAGCCGGCTATTCTTTATGGAGATATTTATACAAAATATCAAATAAAAACACATTTTTTATATTCTAAAATTTCTAAAAAAACTTTACTGAGTACGACACCTATATACAATGGAGATATTTTATTTTCGGGTTCTGGAGAAACTAAAGAAGACATAGGAAAAAGCATTGTCTATCTAGGCGATGATAATGCATTTGCCGGTGGTGATGTGATTATTTTTAGACAAAAAGAAAATAATGCTTTATTTTTATCTTATGTGTTAAATACAAAATATGCTAATTTTTGCAAAAGTATTAATTCAAAAGGTGAAATCATAGTTCATATTTATGCTTCAAATTTAAAAGATATTAAAATTCCACTTCCACCTTTAAAAGAGCAAGAACAAATCGCAAATTTTTTAGATGAAAAATGCGAAAAAATAGATTTATTGATAGAAAAAACCGAAAAACAAATAAAATTAATAAAAGAATACAAAACCACACTTATAAACCAAGCTGTATGCGGTAGGATTAATTTGTAAAGGGAGAAAAGATGAAAGAAGAAATTTTAGAAAATATAAAACAAAATTTTCAAATTCATTATTATTTTGATGATAACTCTCATCCAATGAATGCTTTTGTTCGCAATGCTATGGAGAAAGATTTTCTAAATTTTATTAATGAAGTAGGAAACATTTTAGATATAAAAATTAAACTTGAAAGCCAAGCTAGAGAAGAAGGCGGACTAAAGGAAAATATAATAATATATTTAATAGGATGTATTCTAGGTTATTTTGCTCCGGCTGTAAATAATATTTTAACTTTTTATCTAACAGGTCAAAATAGATTACAAAATGCAGATTTGAAATTAAAAGATCTTGAGTTTAAACTGAAAGAACTTGATTTAAAATTAAAAGAAGAAGAATTAAAAAATAAAAAATCTCAAAATGAGTATATTAAAAAAATAGAAGAAAATCATAAAATATATAGATTATTATCAAATTTTTATAAAAAAGTAGAAAATTATGAAAAAATTAAAAAAATAGGATATCAAATTAACAATTCAAATGAATTAATTATTGAACGAGAACAATTTAAATCTTTTATTATTGAAGAGAACAAAGACACAGAAATTGTTGAAGATGCTGATATTGAAATAATATCACCTGTATTAAAAGAAGGTAAATATAAATGGAAAGGTATTTATAATGGAGAAAAAATTGATTTTAGTATGGGTGATAGTGGTTTTAAAAACGCTGTCATTAAGCAAGAGTATAATTTTATTAATGGAACAACCATTAATTGCCAATTGGAAATTAGTAGAACTTTTGATGATTATGGGGAAGAAACTAAAACATTATATAGAGTAAAAAAAGTTTATGGTATAAAAATTAATGATATTTCTAAAATTACAAAATTTGGCCAAAAAAGAAGAAAACAAAAAGAAGAAAGTTTAGAACCAACTTTATTTGATTTCGCAAAAGATACTAAGGAATAACAATGACTAACTACACAGAAAAGAAGCTTGAAGATTTCATAGAATCATATTTATTAGAAAATAATGCCTATATCAAAAGAACAAATGAAAATTACGATAAAAATTTATGTTTAGATGCAGAACTTTTTGAGAATTTCTTACAAGCTACGCAAAGTGTAGCATTAGAAGAGCTTAAAAAGCGTTGTGGGCAAAACTATAAAAAAGAACTTTTTAATCGTATTTTCTCACAGATTAAAACCAAAGGCATAGTCAAAGTCTTGCAAAGCTATGTGGAGATCAAAGGCATTAAAATTTACCTAGCCTTTTCAAAACCAAATACTAGTGCAAACGAAGAAAGCGTGAAAAAATACGAGCAAAACACCCTTTCTATTATACGCCAACTTCACTATAGCACGCAAAATAAAAACTCCCTTGATATTGTGATCTTTTTAAATGGCTTGCCCCTTATCACTATAGAACTTAAAAACCATTTCACCGGGCAAAATGTCTTTCACGCTATAGAGCAGTATAAAAAAGATAGAAACCCAAAAGAAACTATATTTAACTATACGATAGTGCATTTTCACTAGATAATGATCTTTGTTATATGAGTACAAAATTAGATCAAAATGCGACTACATTTTTACCTTTTAACCTTGGTTTAAATAATGGTAGTGGCAAAATAGGCTTAGCAAATGGAGCAGGCAACCCACCAAGTGATGGTATAAAAACAGCTTATTTATGGGAGAAAATCTTTAAAAAAGACACTTTGCTAAATTTATTTTTTAATTTTGTGCAAGTTGTGAAAAAAGAAAACGAAGAAATCATCATATTTCCTAGATACCATCAATTTGATGTAGTAGAAAAGCTACTCGCCCATGCAAAAGAAAACGGCACAGGGCAATGCTATTTGATTCAGCATAGTGCAGGAAGTGGTAAGAGTAATTCTATATCTTGGCTTGCGCATAATCTTGTAAGTTTACATAGACTTAAAAAAAATATCTTTGATTCTATCATCGTAGTAACCGATAGAAAAGTGCTTGATAGGCAAATAAGAGAAAATGTAAAATCTTTTTCATAGAAGACAAAAGATCTAGTCGAAGCCATCACTCATGGAAGCAAACAGCTTAAAAATGCTTTAGAAGAAGGTAAGAAAATCATCATCACAACCATACAAAAATTTCCTTTCATTTTAGATGAGATCAAAACTTTAAAAAGCAAAACTTTTGCTATCATCATCGATGAAGCACACTCTAGTCAAAGCGGAAACAACGCTCAAAAAATGGCAGAAGCCATAAGGGATAAAAGTAGTGATGAAAATCAAAATTTAGATGATGAAATTTTAGAAATCATAAAAAATAAAAAACTCCAAAGCAATGCTTCTTATTTTGCATTTACCGCTACGCCTAAGCCAAAAACCTTAGAAATGTTTGGTATGCCTTGTGATGTTAATGGAGAACAAATGTTTATCCCTTTTCATCTTTACTCGATGAAACAAGCTATAGAAGAAGGTTTTATACTCGATGTATTAAAAGGCTATACAACGTATAAAAGTTACTATAAAATCATATCTTGTACAAATGACAATCCAAAATACGACAAAAAAAGAGCAAACGCAAAACTAAAAGCCTATGTCCAAAACAATATAAAAACAATCGAACAAAAATCACAAATCATGTGTGAGCATTTTTTCCAAAATAGCTTTAAAAAGATAAATGGCAAAGCAAAAGCTATGGTTGTAGCAAGCTCAAGAGAAAATGCTGTGAAGTATTATCTTGTTTTTAGAGAGTATTTAAGAAAAAATTATCCATATTTTAAAGCTATAGTGGCTTTTTCAGGTGAAGTAAATTTAGAAGGTGAAATTTATAGCGAAAGTGGTTTAAATGGTTTTGCAGAAAATGTTTTAAAAGATGAGTTTAAAAAAGATGAGTATCGTTTTTTAATCGTTGCGGAAAAATATCAAACCGGATTTGATGAGCCATTATTACATACTATGTATGTAGATAAAGCATTAAGCGGGGTAAGTGCGGTACAAACTCTATCAAGACTAAACTGAACTTGCAAAAACAAGGAAAATACTTTCGTGCTAGACTTTGTAAACACCCATAAGATATAGCAAAATCTTTTAGTATATTTTATGAACAAACTTACTTAAGTGAAGCCCACAGATGATAATAGAATTTTTGATTTAAAAGCAAATCTAAATGAGTATGAAATTTATACCCAAGAAGAAATAGATGATTTTACAAATGCTATTTTAAGAAAAGAAAAAGAAAATATCATTCATGCAAAATTGGACATAATGCTAGATAGATTTAATCAAAAAAGTGATGATGAAAAATTAGATTTTTATAATAAAGCAAAAACTTATCTTAAAGAGTATTCTTTTCTTGCACAAATATTACCCTATGAAGACATAGAGCTTGAAAAACTCTATATATTGCTTAAAAAACTTGCTAGTAAGATCATCTGCCTAAATCAGAGGATTTAGCCAAAGGAATTTTAGATAATGTGGATTTTGATAGTTATCGCTTACAACTTGATAAAACACAAGATATCATTTTGCAAGGAAATGGAGAGCTAAAGCCTTTGTTTGCAGATGGTTCGAGCAAAAGTGTTGAAGCTGAATTAGAAGAACTTTTAAACATCATCAAAGATTTTAATAACAAATACGCAAATATAGACTTTAATGAAAGCGATAAAATCGCTAAAATCTTATACGATATAAAAGATGATATAGCAAAAAATGAAAGAATACGTGAAACTTTTAGCAAATCCGATATGCAAAATTCTCGTATCGAGTTTGATGCACTTTTAAAAGATAAAATTCAAGATATCTTGGAGTTAAATTTAGAACTTTTTAAACAATTTAATCAAAATATAGAATTTAAAGACAAGATAGCAAATACCATGTTTGATATGGTTTGTAATGATTTTTAAAGTATAAAATTGTCAAAAAAGGATAAATGTTTATGAGTGTAGATTTTTTTAAAACCTTTGATATTTCAAATAATGAAAGATTAAAAGCTAAAAAAATACAGGGTAAAAAATATGAAATTTTTCTTAATGAAAACGAGCAAAGCCTTATAACTCCTAAAGTATCTTTTAGAGAAATTTTGAGGTATTATTATCTTTATCCAAAAAATGCCATTCCTTCTTTTAAATTACCTTTTTTTAAGCCTGATTTGAGTGATTTTAGCACCCCACATATTACTTGGCTTGGCCATTCTTCGCTTTTTGCAAGTTTTAAAGAATATAAAATTTTGATTGATCCTATTTTTAACACTCATGCTTCGCCCATTTCTTTTATCAACAAGGCTTTTAAAAATGCTCCTGTTTATAATATAAATGATTTTAATGAAATTTTTGCTGTGATTATCACGCATTCGCATTTTGATCATTTAGATGCTAAGAGTGTAAAAGTTTTAAAAGATAAGGCTAAATTTTTTATCACTCCTTTAAAAGTGGGAAATTATCTAAAAAGCTATGGGGTGAGTGAGAAAAAAATCATAGAGCTTGATTGGTGGAATGGAATAGAATTTGATGATTTAAAAATCATTGCAACACCTGTACAGCACAGTTCAAGTAGGGGTGATGGCAAAAACAAAACCCTTTGGGCTTCTTTTGTGATGGAATTTTTAAGTGTAGATAAAAGAGTGTTTTTTAGTGCAGATGGAGGGTATTTTACGCATTTTAAAAAAATAGGTGAGTATTTTGGAGGTTTTGACTTAGCTTGTCTTGAAAGCGGACAGTTTAATATCGCTTGGCCATATTCACACTCTTTTCCTGAGCAAATTTTAAAAGAGGCAAAAGATCTTAATGCAAAGGCTGTCATGCCTATACATTGGGGGAGATTTTTAGCAGGAACTCACGCGTGGAATGAAGTGATAAAATTTCTTTATGAAAATTTAGATTTACCCCTTATCACACCAAAAATGGGCGAGGCTTATGAAATAGGGGCTAAATTTAAACAGGATTTTTGGTGGAAAGAAGGATAAATTAACACAAGTTTATAATTTATATTTTGGTTTTTGCTATAGTTTTATAAAACTAAAAAAGGAGATTTTGTGAAAATCATTCAATGGAATAGGGCGGAATTTAACCCAAAAGAAGTGAAAATCAATGTTTTAATTGACAATGAAAAAGGTAAAGAAATTCAAATTTTATTAGCTAAAGACAGTGTGATGAAAGAGCATAAAGCTCCTTTTGCTATACATGTTCAAGTTTTAAGTGGTAAAATTTGGTTTGAAGTGGAAAAGGAAAAATTTGAATTAAATGTTTTAGATATGATAAGCCTAGAGGCAAATGTAGCGCATTCTTTAGGTGGATTGGAAAATTCTATAATAAGATTGAGTTTAAATAAATCAGATAGTGTTCAAAGGGTAAATGCTGTGCTTAAAAAGCCTTAAAGTAATTTTAAGGCTTTAGGGCTTAATAAGAAGCAATGAAATTTGCTATTCTTTCTAAACCTTTTTTGATAAGCTCATCGCTTGTGGCATAAGAAAGTCTGAAGTATCCATCCATTCCAAAACCTACACCTGGAACAACGGCAACTTTTTCTTGTTCAAGTAATTTTTGACAAAATTTCATAGAATCTTTTTCTATTTTTTGTATATTTACAAAAAGATAAAAAGCACCTTCTGGTTTATAAACACTGATATTTGGGATTTGTTTAAGTATGTCTAAGGCTAAGTTACGGCGTTTTTCAAAGGCTTGACGCATTTTTTCTATATCTTTATCACATTCTCCATTTAAAGCAGGAATGGCCGCATGTTGAGTAATGGAGCAAATATTTGAAGTGCTTTGTCCTTGAAGTCTTTTAACGGCTGAAATTAGGGCTTTATTTTTGCTTGCCATATAGCCAAAACGCCATCCTGGCATAGCTCCACATTTGCTAAGTCCGTTAATAGTTACAGTGCGTTTTAAAGCATCTTCACTTACACTTGCAAAAGCTACAAAATCAAAACCATCATAGCGAAGTTTTTCATACATTTCATCACTTAAAACAGTGATTTGCGTTCCTTCTAAAACTTTAGCAATTTGAGTTAATTCTTCTTTAGAATAAATCGATCCCACAGGATTTGAAGAAGAGTTTAGCATCAAAACCTTGGTTTTAGCTGTGATAGCTTTTTTTAATTGTTCAGCGGTAATTTTAAAGCCATTTTCTTCTAAGCCTTCTACAAATACAGGTTTTCCACCTGCAAATTTTACCATTTCAGGATAGCTTACCCAGTAAGGACTAGGGATAATCACTTCATCATCTTTTTCTACTAAACATTCTATACATTCAAAAAGAGAGTGTTTTGCGCCTACATTGGTGATAATTTCGCTTGTTTCATAATCAAGATTATTATCTTTTTTAAATTTGATTTGAATAGCTTTTAATACTTCAGGAATTCCCGCAATAGCAGTGTATTTTCCACATCCTTTTTCAATAGCACTTATAGCGGCATTTTTGATAGTTTGTGGTGTGTCAAAATCAGGTTCACCTGCTGAAAAACTAATGATATCTTCGCCTTTGGCTTTAAGTTCATTGGCAAGTGCAGTGATGGCTAAAGTGATAGATTCTTCTAAAACTTGAGATCTTTTTGTAAGCATTTTTCAATCCTTGATAATTTTTGTTTAATTTTAGCAGAAAATTGCATTTTTACAATAAATTTAATTTAAAAATGAGTTATAAATTTCAATAAATGTGAAAATTTGTATTAATTTTTAGGAAAAATTAATACGCATAATAATACATATAATTTTATGTATTATAAAAAATTATTATTTTTGTGATTCAGGTTGTTTTAATATAAGATTTTCAAGTTCTAAAATTTTCTTTTCTAACTTTTCTAGTTTGTCATCGCAATTTGCATCTATGGCTCTAATGTTTTTATTTTTACGCTCTTCGATAATATAAGCAGGAATTCCAACGGCAGTTAAATTTGCACCTACATCTTTAACCACTACAGCATTTGAGCCTATTTTGGCATTTTCTCCTATGGTGATATTGCCAAGTACTTTTGCGCCTGAGCCTATGATCACTCCTTTTTTTATGGTTGGATGGCGTTTAGTACCTTTTTCTAGGCTTGTTCCACCTAAAGTAACGCCTTGATAAATTAAAACATCATCTTCTATAATTGCTGTTTGACCTATAACCACTCCATTGGCATGATCTATAAAAACACGCCTTCCAAGTTCTGCGCCAGGGTGTAAATCTACCCCAGTTAAAAATTGTGAAATTCCACTAATCATTCTTGCAATACGTTTAAAATTTCTTATATAAAAAAAATGTGCAAAGCGGTAATTTACTACAGCCCACACTCCAGGGTAATTAAAAAAAAGTTCTATACAAGAATTAAAAGCTGGATCTTGTGCCTTTGGCTGAGAAAAATCTTCTTTTATAATACCCCAAAAATTCATCTAAACTCCTATGCTTTTTAAATAACCATTATCATTTAAGAAAAGATAAAGTTCCCCTAAAATATGCTTTTTTTGCTTGTCATTTACAAGCTTAGAATTACTTATGCGTTCATTAAGTATATCCATGATAGCGTGTATATCATAGTTTAAATCTTCTAAGGCATCAAGTATGGATTGTGCTTCTATAATCCCCTCAACTTCATAGCCTTTTTCATTGATACTTATAATAGCTTCAGTGGGATGAGTAAAAAGATTGTGTTTCATTCCAAGTACTTCTTGATAGGCACCTACAAGAAAAAACCCTAGAAAATAATTTTCTTTTTCTACATCTACATCGTGTAAAAATAAAGGTTTATCTTTAGAATATGAAATTTCTCCATCGCTATCGCAGGTTATATCCCAAATACTTGCACTTCGAGTCGGTTCTTCATCTAAGCGATCAAGGGGCATGATGGGGAAATTCTGTTCTAAGCCCCAAAAATCGGGTATGCTTTGAAAGAGTGAAAAATTTACCAAATACCTTTCTTGCACTTCATCCTGTATGGCAAGTAAATCCGCAGGATTTTGTTTATCGCCTAAAAGCAAGATGGCTTTTTTCGTAATCAAATGAGTTAAAATTTCAGCATTGGAACGATCTTGTAAATCCACATAGCCCAAATCAAAAAGAGTTAGAATACTCTCTAAATGATCTATGCTATCGTGCAAGTATTCTAAAGCATTGGAAGGTTTTATGCTTTTATAAAGATCATAAAGCTCATCGATAAGTTTTGGATTTTGTTTTTTAAGTATGAGTTTGTTTTCTGCGTATTCTTGAGAAAAAAGTTCTAATACAGGAGCGATTAAAACAGCATGATTGGCTGCTACAAAACGTCCGCTTTCTATGAAAATATCAGGCTCTAAATCTTTTTTTTGTTCAGCTATATTTTTTAGGATAAAAACTACATCGTTAGCGTATTCCCTTAAGGTATAATTTCTACTTTTTTCATTTTTAAATTGTGAGTATTCCACAGCTAAACCGCCACCAAGATTGATAGCTTTTAGATTTTTAGCCCCCATTTTTCTAAGTTCTGTGTAAATATTTCCTGCTTCGTTTAAGGCTTTTTTTAAAGGATGAATTTCGGTAATTTGTGAGCCTAGATGAAAGTGAATCATGGTAAATTGTTCTAAAAGTTTGTTTTCTTTGAGTAAATTTACTGCTTCTATGAGTTCAGTGGATGTAAGTCCAAATTTAGAATTAATCCCACCGCTTTTTGCCCAAATTCCAACTCCAGCAGAATGCAAACGCACACGTAAGCCTATATTTGGTTTGGGTTTAAAGCGTTCTTTGGCTATGTCTATGATAGCTTCAAGTTCATTAAGTCCTTCTATGGTTAAAGTAATATTATGTCCCATTTCAGCTGCGATAAAGCCTATATTGATAAGTTCTCTATCTTTAAAGCCATTTACTGTAATAGGTGCACCTTCATTATTATAAGCCATAGCGAGTAAAAGCTCTGCTTTAGAACCTGCTTCAAGTCCGTAGTTATAGTCTTTTCCAAGCTTTACAAGATTTTTTACAAAACCAGGGTATTGATTTACCTTTAAAGGATAAACAGCGTTAAATCCTCCTTTATAGCCAAATTCTTTTCTTGCTTTATTGAAATTTCCGTAAATATTTTCAATTTGTTTTTGAATAAGATGAGGAAATCTTAAAAGTAAAGGTCCCTTGTATCCATCATCTCTTAATTCTTTAACTATATCAATAATAGCAGGTTTTTTCTCATGATTGATACAAACTTTACCATTTTTGATAATGAAATTTTCATTTCCCCAAATATCAATACCATAATCCATTATAAAACCTTCTTTAAGTCTGAAATTTTAATCATTTTTTCTTCTTTTTTTGCTAAATTTTTATAAAACAAACTTTCATTTTGTGCTTCATTTTCTCCCATACAAAGAAAAATTTCAGCATTATTTTTATCCGCGTTTTCAAGATGTTTAGCTAGTTTTCTTGCTTCATAGCTTAAAAGCACTTTATGTTCTTTTCTTAAATTTGTAGCGATATGCAAAAGTTTTTGGATATAAATTTCATCCATAGCACAAAGATAAATTCCTTCTCTTTGAACCTTTTCTTCTTTTTGTTCTAAAATAGCTATAATTCTTTCTATACCCATGGCAAAACCTACACCAAAACCACTTTTTCCATCAAGGTATTCAATAAGTCTATCATATCTTCCGCCGCCAGCAATAGCAGCTTTTGCACCAATTTCATCGCTAATGAATTCAAAAGCCGTTTTAGAGTAGTAATCAAGCCCTCTAACAAGTTTAGAATCCACTTCAAAATCCACTCCGTTTTCTTTTAAAACGCTTTGTAAAATTTCAAAGTCTTTTTGGCAAGATGAGCATAAATTTTGATTTAAAAGCGGAACATCGTTAAGTAAGCTTTGGCAATGCTCATTTTTACAGTCTAAAACACGAATGGGATTTAAGTTTTTTCTACGCAAACAATCCTCGCAAAAACCTTTTTTGCTATCTAAAAAATGTATCAAATTTTCACGATATTTTGGCATACATTCTAAACAACCTAAAGAGTTAATCAGTAGTTTAAATTTAATATCTAAGCGTGAAAAAATTTCTACTAACATTAAAATAATACTGGCATCTTCATAAACGCTTGCGTTTCCAAAACTTTCAACGCCAAATTGATGAAATTCTCTTAAGCGTCCCTTTTGAGGTCTTTCATAGCGGAACATGGAACCATGATAAAACCATCTTTTCACACTAGTGTTTTTATCGAGTTTTTTTTCTATATAGGCACGCACCACCCCAGCAGTTCCTTCAGGACGCATGCAAACATGATTTTCGCCTTTATCGATAAATTCATACATTTCTTTGCCTACTATATCAGAACTTTCTCCTACGCTTCTTTTAAAAAGGGTGCAAAGTTCTAAATGCGGTGTGTTGATAAAAGTAAAGCCATAGTTTTTAGCTACTTCTTCACAGATTTTAATCACTTTTTCATAATAATATGCATCTTTATCTAATAAATCTTTCATTCCTTTTAAAGCGTTAATCATTATAAAAATTCCTTTATTTGTTGGTGTAATTTTTCTTTATTTTCTTTTGCGTTAAGTGTTAAAATTTCTATAGAAATTTTTTCTTTTAAAAAATGAAGCACTTTTTCGAGTTTATCTTGCACGCTTAAAAAATACTCAATGCCACGTTTTTCTATGCTATCTAGTTCTTTTTGATTGAGGCGTTCTTGGATAAGGTTTGTATCTCCTTTTAAAAAGATAATTTTTTGTGGAAAAAAATTTTCTAAAGCAAAACTATTTAAAGCAAAAAGCAAATCGTTTTCAAAATCTTTGGCATAAGCCATGCCTGAAATAAAACTTCTATCGCTAATAATGAGTTTGTTTTGATTGGTTTTTAAGATTTCTTCAAAATGTTGAGCACGATCAGCTAAAAAAAGCAAGAGTTCAGCTCTTTTGCTAATAGGATGAGTTTTATTAAGTAAAATTTCTCTTAAATGTTTTCCAAGTTCTGTTCCGCCAGGTTCGAGTGTGAAAATGGCGTCTTTATAAATTTCTTTTAAAAGTGAAATTTGCGTACTTTTTCCTACGCAGTCAATACCTTCAAAAACTACATACAAGATTGATCCTTTAAAAAAGGTAGAATTTCTTTTGGAACAAGAGAACTTACATCACCCCCATGTGCTACTATAGAACGCACAATAGAACTTGAAATAAAAGCATGTTTTAGACTTGGCATAAGATAAATGGTTTCCATATCTTCCCAAAGTGCGTGATTTGCATAGCCAATTTGCAATTCGTATTCAAAATCACTCACCGCTCTAAGTCCACGGATTATAGTATTAACTTTTAATTCTTTGGCTAAATCTACAAGTAAATTATCAAAAGCAATGATTTTAACATTTTTTAAATTTTGTGTTGCAAGCAGGGCTAGTTCTTTGCGTTTTTCTAAATCATAGCAAGGTTTTTTATGTTCACTTTTTGCTATGGCAACGATGACTTCATCAAAAATTTTTAAAGCCCGTTTTATAACATCTAAATGCCCGTTGGTAATAGGATCAAAAGTCCCAGGATATAAACAAGTCATTTTTGCTCCAATTTTTTTTAAAAATATAACAAATTTAAACTAAAAAATTTGCCATTTTTCATATAAATTGTGTTTTATTTCTAAAAGATCTAGCCATTTACCTACGATAAAATTTTCCATTTGCTCTAGATTGTTTGCTTTAGAATAACTCGCGATAATAGGAGGTGCGATAATAACTCCCATTTGGCTAAGTTTTAACATATGTTCTAAATTTAAAGTAGAAAAAGGCATTTCGCGTACGCCTAAGATGAGTTTTTTTCTTTCTTTTAAGGCCACTGCTGCAGCACGCATTAAAAGAGTGTCTGCAAAACCAGCGTGAATTTTTGCTAAACTTGAAATCGAACAAGGAGCAATGATGGTTTTTTCTATTCCAAAAGATCCACTTGCTACACTTAGACTTAAATTTTTATCATCTAAAAAATGAGTGTATTTAAAATTTTCTTGACAAATTTCTTCTAAATTTGATTGATTTTCAGCTTTGTAGCTAAGTTTTGCACCTTGGGTTAAAATACAATAAAGTTCGCATTGATTTTCTAAATTTTTTAATAATTTTAAGCCTAAATTGACACTGCTTGAACCAGAAATTCCTAATAAAACCTTCATTGTATAATCATCCTATTTTTACCCACTACGATGCCTTGTATAACTTTACCTTCTTTGTTTTTTGCACGAATCCTTTCGCCCATATTTGCACTTTGCAAAGCCACAAGTTCGATTAAAACATCAACATTTGATTCGCTTAAAAGCCCGATTATAGGATCATTTCGGCGTATTAAAGCTGTGGTTTTAAACATATTTGCTCTTAAAATGGTGTTTTTGTTAATATTGCTTTTAGCTACAAGATTATCCACATCATCTAAGGTTAAGGCATTTAAAGGAACTTTATCAAAATCAATCAATACGCTTTTATAGTCAAAAGCTCCAAGTTTATCTCCTCTTTTTATAGCACGTTCGCTTTTTAAAACTTCTAAATTTGCTTGAATGAAATATCTAAAAAATACATTTTTTTGTATATTTTGCGGAGTTTTAAATTCAGCCCTTAAAAAGCCTTGTGCTTGATTAAAACGCCCATTAGCGATTCTTAGAAATTCATATTGATCAAAATCTTTAGGCAGTGATGTTATTTTTAAATCAATTTGAGAAATTATAATTTTAGGAAAATTATTTCTAAATTCTTTAGCCAGTGCTGTTTTGATTTCTTCTAAACTAGCTGCTTGGATATAATTTATCACAATAAAAAAAGTTAAAAAAATAATTTTCATTTTTATCCTAAGAATTATAATGTAATAAATAGTATTTTAGCTTTTATAAGTTTAACAAAGCCTTTAGAAGGCTTTGTATAGAGTTAAAAAGTAGGGATAACAGAGCCTTTATATTTTTCTATGATAAAATTTTTAATTTTATCGCTTGTTAAAATTTCTTTAATAACAAGACTTTTTTGACTTGTTTCTTCACCTTTTCTTGTAGCTAAAACAATAGCATATAAACTATCTTTATCTTCCATAAAAATACCATCTTTTAAAGGGTTTAAGCCTGCTCCAAGAGCATAGTTTGTGGTAATAATAGCCAAATCAGTATCATTTAGGGCTCTTGGAAGTTGAGCGGCTTTAAGCTCTATAAATTTAAGTTTTTTTGGATTTTTACTTATGTCAATAGGGGTTTTAAGGGTGCTTTGACTTTTAAACTCTATTAAATTTGCTTTAGCTAGTAAATCAAGAGCTCTGCTTTCATTGGTAGTATCATTAGGTATAGCGATTTTAGCACCATTAGGAATGTCTTTTATATCTTTTATGGAGTTAGAATATATAGCCATAGGAACTAAAACAATAGCACCTAAAGAACTTAAATTTGTTCCTTTGTGGGTATTAAAATCATCTAAAAAAGGTTTATGCTGATATAAATTTGCATCTAAATCTTTCTCATTTAAAGCGATATTAGGTATATTATAGTCATTAAATTCCTTAACTATTAACTTCCAACCTTTTTCTTGAAATAAGGGTTTAGAGAAATTTAAAATTTCAGCATAAGGCGTTGGTGTTGCACCTATGATTATGGTTTTATCTGCTCCAAAACTAAGGCTAATTGTAAATAAAACACTTAAAAATATTTTTTTAATATTCATGCTATACTCCTAAAAAGCTGGGATTAATATATCTTTATAATGTTCATTAATGATGGCTTTAAATTTATCGCTTCTTAAAATTTCATCAATTACTTTGGTCTTTTCGCTATTTTTATCTTCTGAGCGTACCACAACATAATTTACATAAGGGCTATTTTTATCTTCCCTAAAAATAGTATCTTTACTTGGATTCAGACCGGCTCCAAGTGCGAAATTAGAATTAATTATAGCAATATCAACATCATCTAAAGCTCTTGGAAGTTGTGCGGCTTTAAGCTCTATAAATTTAAGTTTTTTTGGATTTTTGTTTATGTCCAATGGGGTTTTTAGAGTATTTTTGTTAAGCTCTATTAATTTTGCTTTCTCTAAAAGCTCTAAAGCTCTACTTTCATTAGTGGCATCATTAGGTATAGCAACTCTAGCACCTTCTTTAAGATTTTCTAAATTTTTGATTTTTTTACTATAAACTCCTACTGGAGCTATAAGTACAGGCGTTGTTGCAATTAAATTTGAACCTTTCTTTAGGTTGTATTCTTCTAAAAAAGGTTTGTGTTGATATAAATTTGCATCAAGTTCTTTTTCCTCTAATGCACGATTGGGCAAAATATAGTCTGAAAATTCTACTATTTTAAGCTCATACCCTTTGTTTTTAAAATCATCTTTCATTAGTTCTAGTAAGCTACCAAAAGGATTTGGAGTGGCTCCTATAGTAATGTTTTGTGCAAATAGACTAGATAAATTTAGAATGCAAGCGAGTATAATAATTTTAAATAAATTCATAAAAACTCCTTTGTATTTAAGAAAAAAGTCCCTAGGTAAGGGACAAAATTAAAAAGCAGGTAAAACAGATCCGTTGTATTTTTCTATGATAAATTGTTTGATTTTATCACTTTGTAGAGCTTGGATTAAGGCTTTGATTTTTGGATCGTTTTCATGTCCTACTCTTACAACAAGAATGTTTGCATACGGGCTTTCTTTATCTTCGATAAATACGCTATCTTTTGCAGGATTTAGATTTGCAGAGAGAGCGTAGTTGGAATTAATTACAGCAAAATCAACATCATCTAAAGCTCTTGGAATTTGTGCGGGCTTTAATTCTACAAATTTAATTTTTTTAGGATTGTCTATAATATCAAGAGGTGTTTTTAAAGCCTTATCTTTAAATTTTACCAAACCTTTTTTTGCAATAATATCTAAAGCTCTACTTTCATTGGTTGGATCATTTGGAATGGCGATTTTAACCCCTTCTTTAATATCATCTAGACTTTTGTATTTTTTGGAGTAAACAGCCATAGGTTCTATGTGTATGGCAGCTACTTTGATAAGTTTGGTGCCTTTGTTTTTATTAAATTCTTCCAAATAAGGAGTATGTTGGAAAAAATTTGCATCGGCTTCTCCGTTATCAACAGCTAGATTAGGTAAAACATAATCCGTAAATTCTTTGATTTCAAGTTTATAGCCTTGTTTTTCTAAATCAGGTTTTACTTGCTCTAGGATTTCAGCATGAGGGACTGGAGTTGCTGCAACTGTGATGGTTTCTAATGCATTTGCATTAAGACTTAATGTTAAAATACTTGCTATAAATAAAGATTTGATTTTCATTTTTTTCCTTTTTAGTCATTTTGTGCTTGCTTTAATCTTAATAAATTCACTCTGACTATCAGGAAGAAGCATATAAAAACTTGTTGATAGTCAGATTAGCGCATCTGATACATCATTTTAATTCCTTTAATTTTTTGTTTAAATTTTACTTAAAAAAACTTATATTTATCTTAAAATGAGATATAATCTCCTTATTTTTTGAAACCTTTATAAAGCAAACTTCCCAAAAATAAGATAAAAACAATTACTTGCCAAAAGAAATTTTCATCATTGTTTATATTGATAACTATGCTAATTCCAAGTAAAATCAATAGAGTGGCGATGATATATGTAGTTTTACTATTTTTAGCCCAAGTATAAAATAAATTACCTAGAATTTGAACTAACTGAACTAATATAAGTAAAATAACTACAGTTTGAATCATAACTTCTTTGTTAAATCTTTCATAACCATAGCGAATAGCGACATCTCCCAAACCTCCACCACCGACAGTTCCAGCAAGAGCAGAAAAACCAATGGTAAAGATCAAAGTTAGGGTAATTCCGCTAATTATAGCAGGAAGGGCCTCACTAAAGATAACCTTGAAGATAATTTGAATATTGCTAGCACCATAACTTTTTGCTGCTTCTATGATTCCTTTGTCTATTTCTTTAAAAGCGCTTTCAAGCATCTTTGCCAAATAAGGAGCTATTCCGATAGCTAAAGGAACTATGGCAGCATTTGTACCTATGCTTGTGCCTACTATGATTTTAGAAAGTGGTAAAAGAACAACTATAAGAATTAAAAATGGAAAGGCGCGTAATATATTGGTAATAAAATCTAAAATACTATAAGCGATTTTATTTTCTTTAATTCCGTTTTTATCCCAAATAGCAAGTAAAATTCCAGGAATGATAGCCAATAAAAATCCAAATAGTACAGCCATTAAACTCATATAAATTGTTTCATTAAACGCAGGTTTTAAAATGTTTTCATAATTTTCACTGAAACTTGTAATAGAACTTAAACTCACTTCTTTAATATCCTGCCAAGAAAATTCATTAAAAAATTGAGAAATTCTACTAAAAAAAGCACTGATGATAGAGATGTTTTCTTCATTCATGATGCCACCTCCCATAATACTCCACTTTTTTCTATGTAATCAAGAACCTTGTCTTTATCCTTTTCATTTATATTTATAACTAAATTTCCTAAGGCTTTTCCATTAAGTTTTTCTATTTTACCCCAAACTATGTTAAAGTCTATATTTAGAGTTCTTGCCATATGAGTGATGACGCTATTTTGGGCAACTTCTTTTGGAAAGTAAAGTTTGATATTAAGTCCGTGCTCAGGCAAGAAGTCGCTTTCTCCTAAAAATTCTTTCATTTTGGCATTAGGCCTTAAAAAAAGCTCATCAATTGCTCCACTTCCTATGATTTGTCCATGTTCAAGTAATAAAGCTTTTTGAGCTATGTCTTTTACCACATCCATTTCGTGAGTTACTAAAACAACAGTAATCCCAAATTCAGCATTGATTTTAGATATAAGCTCTAAAATATTTTTTGTAGTGTTTGGATCAAGAGCCGAAGTAGCTTCATCGCTAAGTAAAATTTTTGGGTTTAAAGCTAAGGCTCTAGCAATAGCAACGCGTTGTTTTTGCCCTCCACTCAGTTCTCTTGGATAGGATTTATTTTTATGATCAAGCCCTACGATTTCAAGTAAGGAATTGACTTTTTGGGCAATTTCTTTTTCGCTCATGTATTCTTTATTAAAAAGCTTGGCATGAAATTTACACTGAGTATAGTGTGTTCTTAAAGGCATAGCAACATTTTCAAATACATTTTTGCGCTCCATTAGGGCAAAATTTTGAAAAATCATCCCTATATCTTTTCTAAGCATTCTTAACTCTTTTGATTTTTTTTGACTTAAATCTTTAATTTCTTGATCAAAGACTTTTAAATTTCCTTCTTGATAATTCTCAAGTCCATTAATACATCTTAAAAGAGTGGATTTTCCAGCTCCACTATGACCTACTATGGCGTAAATTTCACCCTTTTTAATCTCCAAAGAAACATCGTTTATCACGAGTTCCTTGCCATAATATTTTTTTAAATTTTTTATTTTTATCAAATTTTTAACCTCTTAGATTTTGAAGTTCAACTGATATTTTTTCAAGTTGAATTTTTAAATTTTCTAGAGCTTCTTTATTTTGCTCAACCACCTCTTTAGGTGCGTTAGCGATGAATTTTTCATTACAGAGCATAGAATTAAGCTTAGCACTTTCTTTTTCAAGCTTATTTTTTTGATTTTCAAGTCTTGTTAAAATACCACTTAAATCAACATTTTCAAGCGTAATAAAAATTTCTAAATTCTCGCTAACATCACATATTGCCTTTGGTAATTTTTCTTCACTAAATTCTATTTGCTCGCACTTTGCGAGCATCATGATAAAATTCATATAAGCTTTGATTTCATCTTTGATTTTTTTATCGTTAAATTTGATATAAGCTTTTTCTATTTTAGAATTTCCAAGATCGATTAAACTTTTAGCACGGCGGATACCAACTATGCTTTCTATGAGCAAAGAAAAGATTTTTTCTATATTTTTATCTTGTTCTTTAAATTTTGGATATTTGCTTATCATAATAGAAGGGCTTGTTTTAAGTTCTGTATCGCTTAGTTTGTGGTATAAATACTCGCTGATAAAAGGCATGAAAGGATTTAAAAGTTTTAAAGCTTCTTTGAAAATACTACCAAGTTCTTTAACGCTTGATTTTTCGGCTTTGCTAAGCTCTATACCCCAATCGCAAAAATCATCCCAAAAGAATTTATATAGAGTATTAGCTGCATCATTAAAGCGATAATTGTCTAAATTTTCTCTTACATCCTTAACACAAGTTTGAAATTTGGCATAGATATATTTTGCTAATTCTGAATGAAGTGTGATATTTTCCAAATCTTCAAATTTACTTTCATTTAAAAGCAGATAATTTGTAGCATTATAAATTTTATTTGTAAAATTTCTAACTTGTAAAAGTTTATCATTGCTAAGTTTAATATCGCGTCCTTGTATAGCAAGAAGTGCTAAAGTAAAGCGTAAAATATCAGCACTATATTCTTTAATGCTTTCATTTGGATCGATGACATTTCCAAGGCTTTTACTCATTTTTCTACCTTGCTCATCTTTCACAAGAGCATGTAAATAAATATCTTTAAAAGGAAGTTGATGTAAGGCATTAGTGCTTTGAAACATCATTCTAGCCACCCAGAAAAATAAAATATCAAAACCTGTAATGAGTAAAGAATTGGGATAAAAATCTTTTAAATCCTTTTCAGACCAAATTTTATCTTTACCCCAATTTTCATTTCCCCAGCCTAGAGTACTCATAGCCCAAAGTCCTGAAGAAAACCAAGTATCAAGTACATCTTCATCTTGTTTGAAATTTTGACTTTGACATTTTGGACAAGTTTTAGGCGTATGTTGGCTTGCCCATTCATGAGAGCATTCGCAATAATACACAGGAATTTGATGTCCCCACCAAAGTTGTCTTGAAATACACCAATCTCTTAAATCTTTCATCCAAGCATTAAAGCTATTTATCCAGTGATTTGGGTAAAATTTGCTTTCTCCAAGCGCAACTTTTTCTATACTTTCTTGGGCGATTTCTTTTTTTACAAACCATTGTTTGGAGATATAAGGTTCAACTATATTGTTGCAACGATAACAATATCCTATTTGATTGTTATGCTCTTCTATTTTTTCTATAAAACCAAGACTTTCAAGTTTGGCTACGATTCTTTCTCTTGCTTCTAAGCGTTCTAAACCTTGAAACTCTAAACAATGCTCGTTTAAAATTCCTTTTTCATCAAAAACACTTATAAAATCTAAATTATGTCTAAGTCCTACTTCATAATCGTTCATGTCATGAGCGGGAGTAACTTTTACAACTCCTGTTCCAAATTCTTTTTCTACATGTTCATCGGCTATGATTTTAATGGCTTTTTTGCTTATAGGCAAAATCACTTCTTTGTCCACAAATTTAGTATAGCGTTCATCATCAGGATGCACCATAACTGCAGTATCGCCAAAAAAAGTTTCAGGACGCGTTGTGGCTACTACTAAAAATTCATCGCTATCTTTTAAAAAGTATTTAATATGATAAAGTTTTCCTTTGTTTTCTTTGTATTCAACTTCTATATCACTTAAAGCGCCATCGTGAGTACACCAATTTATCATGTAGTTTCCACGTACAATAAGTCTTTTATCATAAAGTTCTACAAAGGCTTTTTTTACGGCATTAACCAAACCTTCATCCATAGTAAAACGCAAGCGACTCCATGCAGGAGTGATGCCTAGTGTTCTCATTTGGTCTAAAATTTTTCCACCGCTTTGCTCTTTCCACTCCCAGATTTTTTCTATAAATTTCTCTCTACCTAGTTCTTCTTTTTTAATGCCTTGAGCAAGGAGTTGTTTTTCTACAACATTTTGAGTGGCAATACCTGCGTGATCAAGCCCTGGTTGATAAAGAACCTTATAGCCATCCATTCTTTTATAACGCGTCATAATATCTTGTAGAGTAAAAGTTAAAGCATGTCCTATGTGTAAAACTCCAGTGACATTAGGAGGAGGCATCATAATGCAGAAATTTTTATCTTTTTCTTGTATGGTTTTATTGCCATCAATTTCAAAATATCCGCGTTCTTCGCAAATTTGATAATACTCTTTTTCTAAATTTTTATCATACATTATTTGCCTTTATTGTTTTAGCTTATTTAGTAGAGCTAATTTCTATAATTTCACAAAACGGGAAGAAATATTGTGCTGTATTAAGTCCAGTTTTCAAACTTTTGATATGTTTAGAAAAATCACTTCCTTTGCCGTCTTTTTTAATTTGAAGTTTAAGTCTTTCTAAAATTTCTTCACGTGCTACATGTTCATTTAATTCTTTTGGATTGTTTAAATATGGGCTTAATCTATCTAAACTAATATATTTATAAGCTTTTTTCATATCTGAAAAGATAATTTCTTTGTTATAGATAGTTAATTTCATTTCCCCTTTTGGTAGCATTTTAACAAAAATACTTAGATAATAATCTTTTGCATTATCTTGTATAACGCTTAGCATATCTTTTAACAGATTGATTCTGTATTGGCTTAAAAATTTTCCATCTAAAATGTAAACTTTCATATTTTCTGTGCTAAGCTCAGGTTCTAAACGACTGTTTTTTCCTATGCTTAGATATTCTCTAGCGGTATTTAGATATTTATTTTTGTTTGATTTGTTTGATTGAAGTTCTTTTTTTACAGCTCTTTCTCTTTCTAAGATCTTTTGTTGTTTGCTGATTTCTTTTTTAAGAGCTTCTATTTTGGCTTGTTTATTTTCTTGTTTTAATTTTCCTTTATCCGTATCTAAAATTTGCTTATTTTCATTTGTGTTAATATTATTACTTGTATTGGTGCCATTATTTAAGCTTTGATTGTTTTCGCTTATTGATGTATTAAATGTATCGTTATTTAAGCTTTGATTTTCATCTAATAGGTTTGTTTCTTGCTTTTGGATGGTATTGTTATTAATATTTATATCTGATGAACTATTGTTGGTTTGGATCGAAGGTGAATAGGAATTATCGTAGTTATTGGTATACGATTTTTGTTCCGTGTAAGTGTTGGTATTTAAGGTGTAATTCTTTGGTTTTGAATATTCAAAAAGATAATAATATGTTCCACCTAATATCACAATAACAGCAATTAATATGCCAACAATAATAGAAAAAATTTTCAAATTCATTTGCTATCCCTTAAAAACAGAAAGTTAAATAATTTTAGCATTGTACTATAATCTAATATAAAGTAATTTTAAATTTTTATATTTTTAAGTAATTTTTTTTTATAATTTTAACTTTTATAAGGAAAATAATGCCACTTTCAAAATTAAATAATGAACAATATCTTGCCGCTACTGCTGATTTTGGACACAATCTTGTTATTGCAAGCGCAGGGACGGGAAAAACTTCTACTATTGTTGCAAGAATTTCTTATCTTTTAAGCAAGGGAGTGGCACCTCAAAAAATTATGCTTTTGACTTTCACAAATAAAGCCAGTAAAGAAATGATAGGGCGTTTAGGGAAATTTTTTGATAAAAATATTACCAGTAAAATACTTGCAGGAACTTTTCATAGTACGGCTTATACCTTACTTAGAAATGCGGATAAAAATATAGCCTTAAAGCAAGCAAGCGAGTTAAAAACTCTACTTAAAAGTGTCTATGAAAAAAGAACTTTTAGGCATTTAAGTGATATAAAACCTTATCAATCAAGTTATTTATATGATCTTTATTCTTTGTTTCAAAACAAAGCACACAATCAAGATTTTTATACTTGGTTTTGTCAAAACTATGAAGAACAAAGTATTTATGCTGAAATTTATGAAGATATTTTAAAAGAATATGATAATGAAAAAAAGCGTTTTAATTATGTAGATTTTAATGACTTGCTTATCAATCTAAAAGAGCTTTTAAAAGAAGAAAAATATGAATTTGATGAAATTTTAGTA
Organism: Campylobacter sp. CFSAN093229; assembly: GCF_011068225.1. Taxonomy (NCBI): domain Bacteria; kingdom Pseudomonadati; phylum Campylobacterota; class Epsilonproteobacteria; order Campylobacterales; family Campylobacteraceae; genus Campylobacter; species Campylobacter sp. CFSAN093229. The sequence goes on from NZ_JAAMXB010000003.1 coordinate 29,104, forward strand.
GATGAATATCAAGACACAAATACTTTGCAAAGTTCCTTAATAGAGGCTTTTCATAGTAAAAGTTTGTTTTGCGTAGGGGATTATGATCAAAGTATTTATGCTTTTAATGGAGCGGATATTAATATCATAGGTGGGTTTAAAGATCGTTTTAAAGATGCAAAAATTTTTTCTTTAAATAAAAACTACCGTTCATCAAGAAGTATTTTAGCTTTAGCTAATAAAGTGATTTTAAATAATGAAAGATTATATCCAAAAGAACTTATTGTTACAAGAAATGATGAGTTTAAAGCCCCATCTTTGCTTACTTTTGAAGAATTATTTGATCAGTATCAAAATATAGCTAAAATGATACTTACAAGCGGAGTAAGTTTGGAAGAAATTGCCGTGATTTTTCGCAACAACTCAAGTGCTGATGGGGTTGAAGTAGCTTTAAGGGAGCAGGGTATTGCAAGTGTGAGAAAGGGAAGTGGAAGTTTTTTTGAAAGTTTGGAAGTTAAAGCTTTTAGTGCTATGCTTGCGCTTGTGGTAAATCCTAAAGATATCATGGCTTTTATTCATTTGGTTCAATACACCAAAGGTGTGGGTGGAGTTTTAGCAAAAGAAATTTTTGACGCACTTTTAAAATTAGGGCATGGAAATTTAATAAAAGGTTTTTTAGATCCTGATAAAAATGTAAATTTGCAAAATCATCAAAAAAGAAATTATCAACTTGGGCTTTTTGCAGATTTGGAAGAATTAGCCAGCGAAACTCGTTTTAAATTTGAGAGTGAATTTGATGCACATCCTATTTTAAGACTTTCAAAAATCAATGATTTGTGCGCTAGAAATTTGGAAAAAATCTATCTTTTTTTAAAAAAAGCTATGGAAATAAAACATTCTTTGACTTTAGTCAATTTAATTTGTGAAAATTCTTTTTATAGAGAAATTTGTGAAGAACTTGCAACCAAAAGAGCAACAAATAAAGCAGGGCAGGTGGATTTATTAAGAAAGAGTGAAAATTTAGAAAAAATAGAAACAAAATTCAATGTCTTAAAAGAGCTTACAAAAAATTATAGCGATATTTATAAGTATTATAATTTTCTAACTTTAGGTGCAAGCGAAATGAGTAGTGGCAAAGGAGTTAATTTGCTTAGCGTACATGCAAGTAAAGGCTTGGAATTTGATCTTGTTTTTGTGATTGATCTTGCACAAGGTCGCTTTCCTAATCAAAAGCTTATGGGAATGGGTGGAAGCTTAGAAGAAGAAAGAAGACTTTTTTATGTTGCGGTAACTAGGGCAAAAAATATACTTTATTTAAGCTATGCTAAATATGATAAAAACAAAAAAACTTCTTTTGCTCCTTCTCGTTTTCTTATAGAAGCAGGGCTTTGCAAGGGAGAGTTAACTATAGATTGATACAATTTCCTTTCAAGTAAGTTATATTATTAAAGAAAGGTTTATTTTATGAAAAAAATATTAATTTTAAGTTTAGCAGCAGCAAGTTTTTTAAATGCTGAAATTTTAGTTTATGGTCCAGGTGGTCCTGCTCCTGTACTAAAAGAGCTTGCTTTAAAATTTGAAGAAAAAACAAAAGAAAAGGTGATTGTAACTGCAGGTCCAACTCCAGCTTGGATAGATAAAGCAAAAGAAAATGCAGATTTGATTTTTTCAGGCAATACTTCAATGATGGATGATTTTGCTAAAAAAATTCCAAGTTTAAGTTTAGAAAATTTAAGCGTTTTAAATATGCGTCCATCAGGTATTATCGTGCGTCCAAATAATCCAAAAAATATTAAAAATTTTGAAGACATTTTAAAAGATGGCGTAAATGTTATGGTGGTTGATGGTGCAGGACAAGTTGGACTTTATGAAGATATGGCTTTAAAAAGTGCAAAAAGAGAAAATTTGGTAAAATTACGTAAAAATATAAAAATTTATGCTAAAAATTCCAAAGCTGCTGTAGATGAGTGGAATAACAATCCAAATATTGATGTTTTAATTATTTGGTCTCATTGGGCAAAGGCTTTAGGCGATGATAAAGCTTTATTTATCAAAGATAAAAATGCAGTGATTTATCGTGCAGCTGAAATAGCTCCTACAAAAAAAGGTTTAGAAAATAAAAAAGCTTTAGAATTTGTAGATTTTATTAAGAGTAAGGAAGCTCAAAAAGTGTGGAAAAAATATACTTGGAAAGAAATAAAATAATTTTCAGTGAAATTAAAAATAATTAATATTTATAGGATATAATTACTCCTAAAACATTAATTGTAATAATGTTTAAAATATCAAAAAAGGAAATTAAATGAGTACAGTAAATTTTAAAGGAAATCCTGTAAAACTTAAAGGAAATTCAGTAGAAGTTGGAGCAGATGCTCCTAAGGTAAATCTTAAAGCTAAAGATTTAAGCGTGATTGAAATCGGTGCAGCGGGTAAAACTCAAATCATTTTAAGTGTTCCAAGCTTAGATACACCAGTTTGTGCTACAGAGGCTAGAGAATTTAATAAAAAAGTAGCCAGTTACAATGGTGCTGAAGTGATTGTAGTAAGTATGGATTTACCTTTTGCTATGGGAAGATTTTGCAGTACAGAAGGTATTGAAAATTTAAGTGTTGCAAGTGATTTTGTGGCAAAAGAATTTGGTGAAAAATATGGTGTTTTGATAAATGAAGGTGCTTTAGAAGGGCTTTTAGCTCGTGCTGTATTTGTGATTAAAGAGGGTAAAGTGGCATATAAAGAACTTGTAAATGAAATCACAGAAATGCCAGATATTGCAAAACTTGATGCATTTTTTGGTGGTTCTAGCTGCTGCGGTGGTTGTGGTTGCCATTAATTTTGATTAAGCCCATTCTTAGGGCTTAATTTTTACATCTTCATTTTTTTATTATTTTAAGTTGATTATATTTTGATTGTTAAGTTGATTATTTTTAATATTTATTTTGTGTAAGAAAAATATAAAAAGGACAATAAAACTCCTATAAAATAGAGCTTTAAAATTATTATTTTTATTAAAATTTCAAGAGATTTTTATACTCCATTTTTTATAATAAGATGATTTTTTTATTTTGGAGGAATAAGGATGAATAGAAGGGATTTTATTAAAAATACCGCTATTGCAAGTGCTGCTAGTGTTGCAGGACTTAGTGTTCCAAGCTCTATGCTTGGCGCGCAAGAAGAAGATTGGAAATGGGATAAGGCTGTTTGTAGATTTTGTGGAACTGGCTGTGGAATTATGATAGCCAGAAAAGATGGCAAAATCGTAGCAACAAAAGGTGATCCTGCAGCACCCGTAAATCGCGGACTTAATTGTATCAAAGGTTATTTTAATGCTAAGATCATGTATGGTGAAGATCGTCTTGTTATGCCTTTACTTCGCATGAATGAAAAAGGCGAATTTGATAAAAAAGGCAAATTTCAACAAGTTTCTTGGCAAAGAGCCTTTGATGAAATGGAAAAACAATTTAAAAAAGCCTACAATGAACTCGGCGTTACAGGTATAGGGATTTTTGGTAGTGGGCAATACACCATCCAAGAAGGTTATGCTGCTTTAAAACTTGCAAAAGCGGGCTTTAGAACAAATAATATCGATCCAAATGCAAGACATTGTATGGCCTCTGCAGTGGTTGGTTTTATGCAAACTTTTGGTGTAGATGAGCCATCAGGCTGTTATGATGATATAGAGCTTACAGATACTATTATCACTTGGGGAGCTAATATGGCTGAAATGCACCCAATCCTTTGGTCAAGAGTAAGCGATAGAAAACTAAGCAATCTTGATAAGGTCAAAGTTGTTAATCTAAGTACTTTTTCTAACCGTACTTCAAATATTGCTGATATTGAAATTATTTTTAAACCAAATACAGATTTGGCTATTTGGAACTACATAGCAAGAGAGATTGTTTATAATCATCCAGAGGCTATGGATATGAAATTTATCAAAGATCACTGCGTATTTGCAACTGGTTATGCTGATATTGGTTATGGTATGAGAAATAATCCAAATCATCCAAAATTTAAAGAAAGTGAAAAAGATACAGTTGAAAAAGAAAATGCAATCACTCTAGACGATGAAGAGGCTACTTCTTTATCTTATCTTGGCGTTAAAGCGGGTGATAAATTTGAAATGAAACATCAAGGTGTGGCTGATAAAAACTGGGAAATTTCTTTTGAAGAATTTAAAAAAGGTTTAGCCCCTTATACTTTGGAATACACTGCAAAAGTAGCCAAAGGTGATGATAATGAGTCTTTGGAAGATTTTAAGAAAAAACTTCAAGAATTAGCTAATCTTTACATAGAGAAAAATCGCAAAGTCGTAAGTTTTTGGACTATGGGCTTTAATCAACACACAAGAGGTTCTTGGGTAAATGAACAAGCTTATATGGTGCATTTTTTACTAGGAAAGCAAGCTAAACCAGGTAGTGGAGCCTTTTCTTTAACAGGACAGCCAAGTGCCTGTGGAACAGCTAGGGAAGTAGGAACTTTCTCGCATCGTTTGCCTGCAGATATGGTTGTAGCCAATCCAAAACACAGAGAAATTTCTGAAAAAATTTGGAAAGTTCCTGCAAAGACCATCAACCCAAAACCAGGCTCTCCTTATCTTAATATCATGAGAGATTTAGAAGATGGAAAAATTAAATTTGCATGGGTGCAAGTGAATAATCCATGGCAAAACACTGCAAATGCAAATCACTGGATCGCAGCAGCAAGAGAAATGGATAATTTTATTGTTGTAAGTGATTGTTATCCTGGAATTTCAGCAAAAGTAGCTGATCTTATTTTACCAAGTGCTATGATTTATGAAAAATGGGGTGCTTATGGTAATGCTGAAAGAAGAACTCAACATTGGAAACAACAAGTTTTACCTGTAGGTGCTGCCATGAGTGATACTTGGCAAATTTTAGAATTTGCAAAACGCTTTAAGCTTAAAGAAGTTTGGAAAGAGCAAAAAGTGGATAATAAGCTTACCTTGCCAAGTGTTTTAGAAGAGGCAAAAGCTATGGGTTATAGTGAAGATGATACACTTTTTGATGTGCTATTTGCCAATAAAGAAGCAAAAAGCTTTAATCCAAACGATGCTATCGCAAAAGGCTTTGATAATACTGATGTTAAAGGTGATGAGAGAAAAATTCAAGGCAGTGATGGAAAAGAATTTACAGGCTATGGCTTTTTCGTTCAAAAATACCTTTGGGAAGAATATCGTAAATTTGGCTTAGGACACGGCCATGATTTAGCGGATTTTGATACCTATCATAAAGTAAGGGGTTTAAGATGGCCTGTGGTTAATGGCAAGGAAACACAATGGAGATTTAATACTAAATTTGATTATTATGCTAAAAAAGCGGCTCCAAATTCGGATTTTGCTTTTTATGGTGATTTTAACAAAATGCTTACAAATGGGGATTTAATAGCCCCTAAAGATGAAAAAGAGCACAGTATTAAAAATAAGGCTAAAATTTTCTTTAGGCCATTTATGAAAGCACCTGAAAGACCAAGTAAAGAGTATCCATTCTGGCTTGCAACAGGAAGGGTTTTAGAGCATTGGCATAGTGGAACTATGACTATGCGTGTGCCTGAGCTTTACCGCGCCGTGCCTGAAGCACTTTGCTATATGAGTGAGAAAGATGGAGAGAAATTAGGCTTAAATCAAGGTGATTTGGTTTGGGTGGAATCTCGTCGTGGTAAAGTAAAAGCAAGAGTAGATATGCGTGGAAGAAACAAACCGCCTGTAGGACTTGTGTATGTGCCGTGGTTTGATGAGAATGTATATATCAATAAAGTTACTTTGGATGCGACTTGTCCGCTTTCAAAACAAACTGACTTTAAAAAATGTGCTGTAAAAATTTATAAGGCTTAATTTAGGGTTTTGATTAAATGAAAGGTAGAAGAGAATTTTTTGTTAGTGCCTTTAAGGCTGCATGTTTATGCGCAGGAGGTGGATTTTTGGCTAATTTGGCTTTAAAAGCTGATGATAATTATGCCTTGCGTCCTCCTGGGGCTGAAGATGAAGCTAGATTTTTAAGCAAATGTATTCGTTGTGGGCTTTGTGTAAAAGCCTGTCCTTATGATACTTTAAAGCTTGCTAGCTTGTTAGATAGTCCAAAAAATGGCACGCCTTTTTTTAAGGCAAGAGAAATTCCTTGTTATCTTTGCAAGGATATTCCTTGCATTAGAGAATGTCCAACTGATGCTTTAGATAAAAAGCATTTAGAGCAGGGTATAGATTCTTTGAAAATGGGTATTGCTATTGTTGATAGTGCTTCTTGTGTGGCACACTGGGGAATTCAATGCGATGCTTGTTATAGAGCTTGTCCTTTGATAGATAGGGCTTTAAAACTTGAGCTTAAACGCAATGAACGCACCGCCAAGCACGCTTTTTTACTACCTAGCGTGGATCATGAAGTGTGTGTAGGTTGTGGGCTTTGTGAACTTGCTTGTATTACTGAAAAACCGGCCATTCGTGTTTTGCCAAGGGAGTATGTATTGGGAAAAGCAGGATCTCATTATGTAAAAGGCTGGGATGAAAAAGATGAAGGTCGTATAAAAAATGCAGATACTTCAAAACATTTTGATGCTAAAAAAGCAACCAATTATTTAAATGATGGAGAACTGTGATGAAGTATTTAATTGCTAGACGCATCGTTCAGTTTGGAATTTTAGTGCTTTTTAGTTTTAAAGCTACGGATTTTATCTTACAGGGAAATTTAAGTTCTTCTAGACTTTTTAATACCATACCTTTAAGCGATCCTTTTGCGGTTTTGCAAATTATTTTAGCAAGCTGGAGTATAGATTTAATGGCTTTAATAGGAGCTTTGATTATATTTTTTATCTATGGTTTGCTTTTAGGAAGGGTTTTTTGCTCTTGGGTTTGTCCTGTTAATTTAATCACAGATTTTGCTGCTTTTGTGCGAAATAAATTAACCCTTAATAATAAATTTTTAATTTTGCCTAAAAATTTACGCTATTTTGTATTGGTCTTGGTTTTAATCCTTTCTTTTGTATTTTCATTGCCTGTGTTTGAAAGTTTTTCTTATATAGGAATGATACATAGAGGGATTATTTTTGCTACAAGTTCTTGGATTTTTGTAGCCTTTATACTTTTTTGTATTGATACTTTTTTAAGCCCTAGGGCAATTTGTTCACATTTTTGTCCACTGGGAGCTTTTTATGCTTTTATTTCTCGTTTTGCTTTGCTTAAAATAAAGCATGATAGTGATAAATGCACCAAATGTTATGAATGTATCCGTATTTGTCCTGAAAAACAGGTTTTGTGGATGGTTGGAAAAGAAAGTACTAGCGTGAAATCAGGAGAGTGTATAAGGTGTGCAAGATGTATAGAAGTTTGTAATGATGATGCTTTGAAATTTAATATTTTTGATTTAAGGAATAAATGATGAAGAAGAAATTGGTTTTATTAGGAAGCGCTGCAGTGGTGTTTTTTGCCGCTTGTGCAATGAATAGTGGGGTAAGTTCAGAACAAATTGGACTTAGAAAAGCAAGTTTAGAAAATGAAAATAAAGTAAATTTAGTGGAAGCAAATTTCACAACTTTACAGCCTGGGGAATCTACTCGTTTTGAGCGTTCTTATGAAAATGCACCACCATTAATTCCGCATGCTATTGAAGATTTGTTGCCTATAACTAAAGATAACAATATGTGCTTAAGCTGCCATGATAAGTCTATAGCAGCAGATGCTGGTGCAACTCCACTTCCTGCTAGCCATTATTATGATTTTAGACACAATAAAACCACAGGGGATATGATTAGCGATAGTCGTTTTAATTGTACTCAGTGTCATGTTCCACAAAGCGATGCAAAACCTTTAGTGGGAAATAGCTTTAAACCTGAATTTAAAAATGAACAATTAAAAAGTCGTTCAAATTTAATTGATGTGATTAATGAGGGTGTAAAGTAAATAAATGAAAAAATTTCTTTTTATTTTGAGTCTTTTTTGTGTTTTGTCTTATGCTTATGAGCTGAAATTAAATGCCAATATAACAGCTTTAAAGCTTGATAAGCAAAACTTATATATAGGCACTGATAAAGGTGAAATTTTACAATATAACATTAAAGATAAAAGTTTAAAAGAACTTTTATCTTTACCAAAGATTAAAAATTATTATGGTAATGATTTTGCTAAAATTTACAACATTGATGTTTTTAAACATACACTTTTAATACTTAGCGAGGGTGATTTTGGTGCTAAAAATTTAAGTTTTTATAAGGAAAATTTACAAATTAAAAAGCTCGAAGAAAATAGCATAATAAAAGCATTTTTTATCAATGAAAATACTTATCTTTTGATTTCTATTGGTTCTGAAATAGAATTGATCGATAAAAGCTTAAAGAATATAAAAAAATTTAATTTTTCCCATTCTAGTCTTAATGATGCAGTTTTAAATGAAGATAAGAGTAGACTAGTTGCAGGTTTTGAGAGTGGCGAAGTGGAACTTTTTGATTTGAAAAATTGGAAGATGTTAAAAAACTATGATAAAATGCATAAAGATAATATCCATCAAGTAGATTTTAAAAATAATGTTATTTTAAGTTGTGGAACGGATAGGCGTATAGGAGTTGTAAAAAATGAAGAGCAAAATTTTTTACAAAAAGATTTTTTGATATATACTTGTGCTTTAAGTCCTAATGGAGAATTGGCTGTTTATAGCGATAATGAAGCTGGAATTAGTGAAGTTTTTAGCACAAGTGATTTTAAGCCTGTTAAAACTTTTAATAATGAAAATTTGATGAGTGAGTTTATTATTTTTTTAAACAATAAAGATTTTATCATTTCAGGCTTTGGTGATAGTATAATGTTTAGGAGTATTGATGAATAATCTTTCTAGTGTTTTGATTTTAGCAAAAGAAGAATATATAAATGATTTAAAAAAGGCTATATCTGAAATTCCTTTTTGTTCTGTAGAACTTTGTGAAAATGAAAAGATTATAGTTGTGATTGAAAGTGAAAATTTAGAAGATGAGTTAAACTCTTATAAAATGCTTGAGAAATTGCCAAATATTATCAGTATTAATATGGTTTTTTCTTATCAAGATTTAAATGATGATATCCAAAAAGCAATCAATAGTGGCGCAATAGAAACGATAGAAAAAAATGAAAATGCTGAGAATGTTCGCTACTATGGTAGTGTGTTTAATCAATTTTCTTAAAGTGTAAAGTATATGGTATTTTTAATCCCATTGCTTATTATAATTGGTGTTATTTTTGGAATTGATTATGTGTATTTTAAAAATCAAGATTTAAAAGTGCAAGTTAAAAAAGAACAAAAAGAATTAAATTCTAGCTTAGAGAAAGAAAAAAAAGAATATATAGAAAAATTGTTTAAAACAAAATAGGCATTAAAAATCATATTATTTTCTTAAAGATAAATTAAAAAGCTTTTTGCTAGAATTAAAGAAAAATTTTAGGAAACAGTGATGAAAAATACAGTCACTGAAGCTTCTATCTATGAGGCTCAAGGGTTAAAAGACGAAGCTTTAGAAATTTATAAAAATATCTTAAAAGAAGATCCAGATAACCAAAACGCTATCGATGCGGTTCGTCGTCTTAGTGGTTTTAGATCCAAGCATAAAGACTTAAACACTCAAATGTTGGATTTTTTTATTAATATGAAAAGCGATGAAGAAATTAATGAATTTAAAAGGTGGTTGATAAAAATATGAATTTGGAAGATTTAGCTAAAAAAACCATTAGCGAAGTTAGCTCTATCATGGAAGAGCAAAGAAGACAAAATGAAATTTTAAAAGAACAAGAATTAAATAGAAAAACTGAAATAAAAGATGAATTACCGCCTATGGAGTTTGTATGCGAAGAGCTCGATACTCCGCAAGACTTAGAAGATAAAATTTCTATGGCAAAATTTGAAGAAGAGCAAAAAATACAAAATAATATTGAAATTTCTACTCAGGAAAATAAAGAGTTTAAAAAAGAAGAGCCTTTTTTACAAAGTGAAATTTTAAATCCTAGTGTTATGACAGAGGTTCAAACGCTTAATGAGGATATTTTTTTAAAACATCTTAGAGAGAGAATTTTAGTTCTTTTTGAAGGTTTAAATAGCATAAAAAAAGATGATCTTGAAAATAGGTTAAACTTGACCATAAATTTTTTAGAGTTTTTACTTGCAAATATCGAAGATAAGCTTAAAAAATAATCCCGATTTACAGTTTATCGCTGAGTTTTTAAAGCCTTATACCAAACGAGTGTATTTGGTTGGAGGTAGCGTTAGGGATTTGTTTTTAGGCTTAAAAATTTGTGACTATGATATAGAGCTTTATGATATAAAACCTAAAGATTTTGAAAAGATTATGCAAAAATTGGGCGCACAAGGCTTTGGAAAAAGTTTTTTTGTGTATAAGTTTAAAAATTATGATTTAGCTCTTGCTAGAACCGAAAACAAAATAAGCTATGGACATAAAGGTTTTGAAGTTCAAATTTGCAATGATGAAAAACTTGGCGCCAAAAGACGCGATTTTACCATAAATTCTATGATGATTAATCTTTTTAACGATGAGTTTTTAGATTTTTATGGAGGATTAAAAGATCTAGGAGCAGGCTTTTTAAGGCATATTGACAAACAAAGCTTTCAAGAGGATAGTTTAAGAGTATTAAGAGCGGTAGTATTTGCTTCAAGGTTTAACTTTAAGATAACTAGTGAAAGCTTGAAATTGATGCAAAGTATGGATATAACTGATCTTAGCAAAGATAGGATCAATGCGGAGCTTTATAAATTCTTTAAAAGCCCTAGACTTGATGTCGGCTATAGATATTTACAAGAACTTGGCTTAGAGAAACAGGTTTTCGGCTTTGAGAGTGTTTTTAAGAGTTTGGAATTTCAAAATTTACTCAGACAAAGTAGAGAATTTGTAAAAAGCGATGCTTTATTCTTGTATTTGTATTTGAATTTTTTTAATTTAGAAAAAGATATATTTTTTAAAAGAACTAAACTTAAAAAAGAATACCTAAAATACGCAAATCAAGCTTTTTATCTTGATGATATAAGTGATTTTGAACTAGTAAAAATTGCTTTTGAAATGCCTTTGAAGGAATGGCTTGGACTTTGGAGTAAAAAGCGTATTGAGCAAGCTAAAAGATTAGGGCTTTATGAGAATAAGTTTGAAAGTAAAATTTTAGCAAAAGATTTCATAAATGCTGGATTTTGTGGTAAAATTCTTGGTTTAAAGCTTCAAGAAGCAAGAGAGAATGAATTAAAAGAATATATAAAAGGTTTAGCTAAATGATTTCTGTATTAAAAATTTGTACCAAAGATCAAAAAGGTTTAATTTATAGAATTTCTGATGTTATTTTTAAATATCATATCAATATAGTAAAAAACGATGAATTTGTAGGCGAAGGAATGTTTTTTTTTCGTGCTCTTTTAGAAGGTGAGTTTGATAAAGAAGCTTTTATAGGAACGCTTGAGGCTATGCTTGGACAAGAAGCCTTGATAGAGCTTTGCGAGAAGAGAAAAAAAGATATTGTTGTTTTTGCTACTAAAGAAAGTCATTGTTTGGGAGATTTGCTAATAAAGCATTATAGTAACGAACTTGAAGCAAATATCAAAGCTGTGATTTCAAATCACAACTCTTTAAAGGATTTAGTTGAGAAATTTGAAATTCCTTATCATTTTATCAGCGCTGAAAATTTAGATCGTAAAGAGCAAGAAAATCAGATTTTAAAATGTCTTGAACAATATAAATTTGATTATTTGGTTTTGGCAAAATATATGAGAATTTTATCTCCTGATTTTGTTAGGCATTTTGAAGGTAAGATTATAAATATTCACCATTCTTTCTTACCTGCATTTATAGGAGCAAATCCTTATAAACAAGCCTTTGAAAGAGGGGTTAAAATAATTGGAGCTACGGCACATTTTGTAAATAATAATCTTGATGAAGGTCCTATTATCACTCAAGCTGTTTCGCCTGTAAACCATGAATTTACTTGGCAAGATATGCAACAAGCAGGTAGAAATATAGAAAAAGATGTTCTTTCAAAAGCACTTGATTTGGCTTTTGAAGATAGAATTTTTATACATAATAATAAAACTATAATATTTTAATGCGATAATTTTACTATAGTTTTATTTAAAGCATCGAAAAAATAATCAATATCCTCTTTTTCATGCGTATAATGCAAGCTTATTCTTAACCAGCCTGGTTTTGTTTTAAGTTTTTGATTATCTTTTAAGCCTAGCAAATCATGACCATAAGGCCCAGCACAAGCACATCCAGCGCGTGTTTCTATGTGGTATTTTTTACTAAGTTCGTAAGCGATATCAAAAGGAGAAATTCCTTTGATATTGAAAGCAAAAATAGGCAATCGGGTTTTTAAATTCTTTGCATATAAAATTAAATTAGGTATAGTTTTTAGTTTTTCAAAAAAATAATCTTTTAAAATTTCTTCTTTTTTTTCTATATTTTTAACCCCTATAGAATCTTTGATTTTAAAAGCTAAGCTAGCGCGAATGAGTTGTAAAATTCCAGGTGTTCCTCCTTCTTCTAAAGCTTCTTCATTACAAAGGTAGCATTGTGAAGTGCGAGAAACATAGCCCACAGTTCCACCTGCTGCAAAGCTAGGCTTGTTTCCACAAAGATCTTTTTTGATGGCTAAAAGTCCAGAACCGCCAATACCACCGATTAATTTATGAGAACTTATAAACAACGCATCATAGTATTGACAAGATATGTTTTTATAGGGAATGAAACTAGATGCATCAAAAGCAACTATCCCTTTAAATTTACGAACCATTTTAGAAATGCGTTTGTAATCACTTAATATCCCAGTAACATTTGAAGCCAAAGAAAAGCTAGCGATTATTTTTCTTTTTTTGTTTTTTTGTAAAGTTTTTTCTAGAAAATCAAAATCAATTTCTCCATTTTTATCTAAGGGAATTCTAATGCATTCACACAAGCCTTCTCGAAATGAAAGTTCATTAGAATGATGCTCATAAGGCCCTACGATAACTAAAGGTAAGGTATTTTTATCAATTTGCGTAAAATATCTTTCTTTTACAAGAGGAGGAATGTAAATGCCGATCAATTCTTGAAATTTTTTAATAGCACTGCTTGATCCTGTTCCGCAGGCTATAAGGGCAAAATTTTCATCTAATGATAAACTTTTTTTTATATCTTTTCTTGCTTGTTCGTAAATTTGTTGAGTTTTAAAAGAATTCAAAGAGCTATCAGAATGTGTGTTTGCATAGGTTGGAAGAATTTTTGAAATTTCTTTTTCTACACATTTTAGGGCTAAAGCACTTGCTGTGAAGTCAAAATGCAAAATACCTTTTTTTAAGATCAATTCTTTTTTTAAATCTGAAATTTGCAAATACAATCCTTATAAAAATTTGCTAAAATTATACTATAAAAATGCTTTATAAAAGGAAAAATATAAAATTTAAGAACTTTGTAGATTTGCATAAGAATTTGTCTTTAAGCAAGCTTTTTGATTTTTATAGTGTGTTTGAAGGTTTTGAAAAATTAAACATTTTAAATTTTGAAGATGATGTATTTGCAAATATAGAGCAAATTTTGCTTGATGATTATCTAAAAATTAAAAGTTATTTCGCCTTGGATGAAACAAGTTCTTACGCTCTTACTTTACTAGCTAAAAACAATCGCAAGCGTTTTTCTATCAATAGAAAAATTCAGCATTTTAAAGCTTTATCTACACTTAAATATCTTTTAGAAACAGGTATAATAAAACTTGAGTATAGTAAGGAAGCTAAAAAAATAAAAGATAAAAGACAAAAAATCAAAAAAGAACTAAGATCTTATGTTGTCCAAGATAAGATTATATTTAGCAACCATTTTACTCGTTTCTTTTTTTATTTTTTAAAGCCCAATGAAAAGCTTATTTTGCAAAATCGTTATAAAGAAGTTTTAGAATGCATTAAGGAAAAATTTGAACTTTATCAAAGTTTTTGTTTTGAACAGCTTTCTAGAGAATTGTTTGAGAAAAAATTCAATATCAATGGAGTGCAAAGTTACTGGGATAAGAATTTAGAACTTGATCTTTATTATCAAGATGAAAATTTGTGTTTTGTCGGAGAGGTTAAATTTAAAAATAAAAAAATTTGTAAAAATATTTTAAATCTTTTAAAATCAAAAGCAAAGTCTTTAAATTTGGCTCCAAATTATTACATTATAATCTCAAAAAATGGTTTTAGCAAGGAATTTGATAAAATATGCGAACAGAATTTGCTTTTACTTGATTTGAATGATTTTAAGATTTTATTAGAGGAATGATAAATGAATGAAAGTATTTTAAAAAGTTTAGACTCAAATGAAAAAGAAACCCTACAAAAAGGCTTAGAAAGTCTTATAGAACAAACTTATGTAATAGAAAATGAATACAAAACTTTAAATGAAAACTATAATTCCTTACGCGCAATGGTTGATGAGATTATAGAGGTGTTGCCTAGTGCACTTTGGATTTTAGATAAAGAAAAAAATATTATTTTACAAAATCAAGAAGCCTTGAAAAATCCAAAATTACTTAGTATCATTAGTCTGGATAAAATTCGTGATGAGCTTGAATTTGAAGGTAGGTTTTATGCGGTAAAAATCATAGCACATAATGAAAAAACTATAGTTTCAGCTACAGATATTAGCGATGAAAAACGCAATGAAAGGCTTGCAAGCATGGGTAGTGTAGCGGCTCATTTGGCACATGAGATAAGAAATCCTATTGGATCTATATCTTTACTTGCTTCAACCCTTTTTGCTCGTAGTGAGCTTAAAAATAAGCATATAGTTCTTGAAATCCAAAAGGCTATTGCTAGAGTAGAGCGTATCGTAAATTCAACTTTACTTTTTACTAAGGGTGTGCACATCAATGCTTTAAATTTTAATCTTTTAGAGTTAAAAGAAGAGTGTGAAAGTGCCATTAACTCTTATAATTTCACTTCTCAAATAGACTTTGAAATATCTTTTTTGGATAAGCAGATTTGTGCTGATAAAGCTCTTCTTGGTTTGGTTTTGCAAAATTTGATTTATAATGCTATTGATGCGATAGAAGAAAGCGAATGTGAAAAGCCTATGATTAAAATTTTAGCAAGTTGTGATAATGAAAAAATATGCATCAGAGTGTATGATAATGGTTGTGAAATAAAAGATGAGAAATTGGTTTTTGAAGCTTTTAAAACAACAAAACTTAAAGGCAATGGGCTTGGCTTGTCTCTTTCTAAAGAAATCATAAACGCTCATAAGGGAGAGTTAAGTTTTCAAAGCGATCCTAAGAATTTTTATTTTACCTTACCTTTGGTGTGATAAATATTTTCTTTTCACCCCAAAACGGAACAGAT
>NZ_JAAMXB010000004.1:0-144261 GCF_011068225.1 Campylobacter sp. CFSAN093229
AAAGTTTAAAACAAAATTTCTCTATACCCCCCCCCATGAAGTTAAAAAGCTTAATAGCTGGCATAGATGTCCTTGAATATTGATTATTATATTTTAACTATTTAACAATATCTGTAAATATTATTAAAAGTAAGCGTAATTATAATTATAATATTCTTAAATATATATTAATTATAAATAAAATATTTAAATAATATTAATAATAAAAAAGTTATTTTTTAATTTTATTTTTATAATATATATTTAATATTATTAAAAAGCTTTATTAAATTAAGATTGGACGGAATTTTTTAATATAAACTAAAAAGCGATATCAAAGAATTTCCGTTGTATAATCCAATGTTTTTTAAATGTAAAATATTTTTTAAGGTAAAGCGATGAAAATGCGTGTGTATTATGAAGATACTGATGCGGGTGGAGTGGTGTATCATAGTAATTATTTAAAATTTTGCGAGAGAGCAAGAAGTGAAATTTTTTTCAATAAAAAAGTAGATATTTTTGATGCGTCTAAGGGACATTTTTTGCTTGCAAAAGCAAATTGCAATTTCTTAAAACCTGCAAAACTTGGAGATATGATAGAGATTAAAACAAAAATTTTAGAAGTTAAAAATGTTTCTGTGGAAATTTTACAAGAAATTTATAAAGATGAAATTTTGCTTTTTAAAATGGAATTAACTTTAGCTTTTATTAAAAACGAAAAACCAGCTAGAATGGATACGCAGTTAAAAAAGCTCTTTGAAGAATTATTTTAATTCTTCAAAGCTTGCTTGTTTGCCTTGCATAAGACGCACTTTGTAATCAACTTGAGAATTTTTGATTTTCTCATCAAATAAACTTTCGCTTTTTTTATTTAAGAATTCGGTATAAAAGTAATCAACTCCTATACTAGTAGCATAAGCAATCCAGTTATAATCTATACTTTGATTAAAAATTTCATTAAGATAGACTAAGTTATCATCGTGGTTATTGATGGAATTAGCAATGATGAAATTTTCTCTATCTCCTTGTTGTGTTAAACTTAAAAATGTTGGATTATAGTTGATTTGAGTGGATAAAAGCACATAAGGATGAATGTTATAAATTCTTAGTTGAGAACTTGCTAGAGCTGTTTTGATCAATGGAGTGTTAAAAAATATTGAGGCATTATTAACTCCACCTTGTGATCTTAAAAGCCTGCTAAAATCAAGCTTCTCGCCTTCTATAGTATATATTCTAGCATTATTATTTTGAGCAAGAATTCTTGAATTTAGATTGCTTGATAAGGCAGAGCCATCGCTAAATATTGCGATATTAGCATTTGATTTGCTTAAAAGTGTGGCAATTTGAGCATCATAGTCAATACTTCCAAAAATAATATTTTGATTTGAAATTTGTATGTTGTTTTTATGGATAGTTGGTATGAAAATTTTCATATTTCCTGAGTAATTTTTCAACTCATTAGCACCTTTTAGAGTAAATCCAGCTATGGCATACTGATATCCTTGAGCTTGTGCTGCATCAAGTGCGGCTCGGATTTTATCACTATCTTCTGTGCCGGTTAAAAAAACTTTTACTTTGATTTCAGCTCTTTGTCTTAAAAGATAAGCTATGCTTGAATTTATTATAGTATTTGAGTAACTTTTTATAGTTTTTTCTGGGATAATTATCGCAAGTTTAACAGAAGTAATTTTTTGAACATTTTTTTCAAAATCAGTAATGGAATTTAATAATTTTGCATAAACATTAGATAGAAATTGATCGTTTTGATCTGCAAATTCACTTAAAAAACTGAGATACAATCTTGATTCTAAAAGATCAAAAAGACAATTTGTGTTGCATTCTTGAACGCTTAATTTAGGATAAAAATTTTCAACAGGTTTTACATCGACTAATTTTTGCTCTTTTGCATTAAGCAAAAAGCAAGATAAGAAAAATATTAGAAATATTTTTTTCATAAAAATCCTTTAATTTTTTTTAAATCTTGTATGAAATTTTTTTCATAACTTGGATTTTTTTCTATAAAATCTAAATCATAACTTGGCATTATGAAAAAATTTTTATAAGCAAAAACTTCACCTTTTAAAATGTGATAATCTTTAAATCCCAAGCTTTTAAATGTGTATTCTCCTAGACAAAGCAAAAAAGCAGGTTGAATCAGTTTTAGTTCGTTCCAGAAAAATGGTAAGCAAGATTGTAGCGAAAAATCATCAAATTTTCCATTACAAAAACATTTAAATAAATAAGAAAAATAAAAATCTTCATCGCAAAGCCCTAAAATTTGATAAATATAGTGTTTTAATTTTTCACCTTTTTTTGAATTAAGTAAAATTCCACTTTCATTTTCACTCTTTTGCCCAAAAACATCAAGAATTAGTAGTTTGGCATTTTTTATCTTAGGTTCCATAAGACTAAATTTTCTTGTTTTGGAAAATTGGCATAAGGTGCAAGATGAAACAAGTTGTTTTAATTCTTGAAAATTTTGTACTTGTTCAAAGTGGTTTATATGTGTATCAACAAAGTTAAACCCCATAGCTTTTAAATAATAAAGACTTCTTATCATAAATCACACAATTTTTCTAAATTTTCTCCACTTAGACGATAATTTCTCCATTGTTTAAGATGTTTAGCGTTTAAACTTTCATAAAAATTAATACCTAAAATATTATCATTTAAGCAAACCCAGTCGAGTCTTTTTAAATTTTCTTTTTTGCAAATTTCTCCTAAAAATTTAAACACAGCTTTTCCATAACCTTTTTTACGAAAATTTTCTCGTATATAAATATCTTCAAGGTAAATTCCACCGCTGCCCCAAAAAGACGAAAAAGTATAAAAATAAATCATATAGCCTATAGTTTTTTCATTTTCTTTTAACAAAAAAGCACGAGCAAATTTATTTTTTAGTAAAGAATGTTCCAGTTTTTCTTTCGCGCATTGAAGAAAATCTAACATATCTTCGTATTTTGCAAATTCTATGATCATTTCTTGTAAAATATCTAAATCTTCTTGTCTTAAATCAATAATTTTAAATTCTGACATTTTTAACCTTTTAAAAATAATTTCAAAATTTATCAAAAGAATTTAAAAATTACTCTTAATCAAAAGCAATTTATAAGTAAGATTAAGATAAAATACAAGTTTATTTTATAATTTTTTAAGGAAAAATCAAATGAAAAGAACTTATCAGCCACATGGCACTCCAAGAAAACGTACTCATGGTTTTCGTGTTCGTATGAAAACTAAAAATGGTCGCAAGGTGATCAATGCAAGACGCGCTAAAGGTAGAAAAAGACTTGCTGTGTGAAAAATTTTGATAAATTTAGCACAAACGAGGAATTTTCATCTGTATATAAAGTAGGTAAAAAATGGCATTGCGAGGGTGTGATCATTTTTTATCTGAATAGTTATGAAAAAAAAATAGCAGTTGTTGCTAGTAAAAAAGTTGGAAAAGCAGTGATTAGAAATCGTTCAAAACGAATTTTAAGGGCTTTGTTTGCTAAGTTTGAAAGATATCTTCAAGATGGCAAATATATTTTTGTAGCTAAAAATGAAATCACTGAACTTTCTTTTTCTAGGTTAGAAAAAAATCTAAAATGGGGATTGAAAAAACTAGAATGTTTCAAATGATATGCCTAAAAATACTCCGTTTTTATCAGAAATTTTTAAGCCCTTTAAAACCCGCTGCTTGTAGGTATTATCCTAGTTGTTCTGAGTATGCGCTTTGGCAGTTTCAAAAAAAGAATTTTTTTCTAGCTTTTTTTTCTACTTTTTTTAGAATTTTAAGATGTAACCCTTTTTTTAAAGGGGGTTTTGATTATCCTAGAGTTTCTAAAAATTTTTATCCTATGAATTTATGTTTTAAGCCTATATTTTTAGCAAAAAAACAACTTTGTTTTTTATATATACCTTATAAAAATAAAAGTTTTTATCTTATAAAAATCATCTTTAAAAGGACAAATCAGTGAATAATTCAAATAATATTTTTCAGCAAAAGCGTATACTTTTAGCTGTTGTGATTTCTTTTTTATTTTTTGTTGTTTATGATTATTTTTTCATTCCAAAGCAACCTTTAAAAATAGAACAAAACATTACACAACAAAATCAACAAAACACAAGCATAAATAACACTCCTAATATACAAAATACCACCACAAATACTCCAAGTGCAGCTTTAGTTTCGCAAGATAGTGTGATATCTAAGGTTCAAAGCAAGCATTTTGAAGCACAAATTGACTCTTTTGGTAGAATTTCTGCTTTTTATTTGAAAGATAAAAAATACCAAAATGAGAAAGGAGAATTTATAAATCTTGTTAGCAAGGAAAATAGTCCTTATCCTTTAGAAATGCGTTTTAGTGATCCAAGTATTAACTCAGAGGCTTTTAAAATTCCTTATGTTGCTAACTCTAGCAATCTTTTTGTTGATGAAAATGGAAGTCAAGTTTTAAAACTCACTCAAAATCTTTCTGGATTGAAAATCGAAAAAGATATTACTTTTTATCCAAAAGGAAATTATGAGATAGAAGTTAAACTCAGCAAGAATGCAAATTATTTTATAAGTCCAGGATATCGTCCAAATATTGCCGTAGATAGTTATACAGTTCATGGTGCTTTGGTAATGGATAATAAAGAAACCATCGAAACTTATAAAGATGGAGATGTAGAAAAGGATGAAAGTGCTAATAATGTCGTAATGACTTCGGCTTTTGATAGATACTATGCAACTTTCTTTTATAATTTTGATAAACCTTTAAATGTGGCAATCAGCAAGGATGCTAATAAAAACCCTATAGTTTTTGCTTATAGTGATAATGAATTTAAAGCAGGGGGTTATATAGGTTCTAAAGAACATGTGATTTTAAGAAGTATAGATCCACGCCTTGAAGCAGTTGTTGAATATGGTTGGTTTACTTTTATTGCTAAGCCTATGTTTGAGTTTTTGAATTTCTTGCATCAGTATATAGGAAATTGGGGTTGGGCTATCGTTGTGATGACTTTAATTGTGCGTATTATTTTATTCCCACTAACTTATAAGTCTATGATTTCTATGAATAAACTTAAAGATCTTGCTCCTAAAATGAAAGATATTAGAGAGCGTTACAAAGGCGATCCACAAAAAATGAATATGCACATGATGGAGCTTTATAAAAAACATGGTGCAAATCCTATGAGTGGTTGTTTGCCTATACTTTTACAAATTCCTATTTTCTTTGCTATTTATCGCGTTTTGCTTAATGCTATTGAGCTAAAAGCAGCTCCTTGGGCGTTTTGGATACATGATTTATCGGTAATGGATCCTTATTTTATTTTGCCTATTTTAATGGGTGCAACGATGTTTTTACAACAGCTTATTACACCTATGACTATACAAGATCCTATGCAAGCCAAGATTATGAAATTTTTACCAGTGATTTTTACTTTTTTCTTTATCACTTTCCCAGCAGGACTTACGCTTTATTGGTTTGTAAATAACCTTTGTTCTTTGGTTCAACAATGGGTTATCAATAAAATATTTGCTAAAGAACATCACAAAAAACAAGTGGAGCATGAAAAATGAAAATCGAAGCCATTGATCTTCAAAGTGCCTTAACAGAAGCTTCAAGAAGTTTAGAATGTTCTGTTATGGACTTAGAATATGAGATTATTCAGCATCCAAGAAAAGGTTTTTTTGGATTTGGAAGAAAAAAGGCAATTATAGAGGCTAAAGCAAAAAAAAGGATTTTGAAAAAAAATCCTAAAAAAGAATTTACAAGTTCAAAAAATCACAAACCAGAAACACATGAGCCAAAACAAGAAAACAAGATTGAAATAAAAAATGAAAAAAATAAAAGTCAAAAAGAAAAATACACAGTAAAAAGTGATGAAATTTTTGATAGTTTTCATCGAGAAAGCAAAGGAGTGCGTAATACTCAGGATATTTTAGATGAGATTCGTATTCAGCTTGTAAAACTTTTAGAAAGCTCTCAGTTTAAAATAGAGCTTAGTGAACTTAAAATGTATAATGAAGATTGTGTTTTGATTCGATTGGATGGGGAAGATGCTGCTTTGATGATAGGCAAAGAAGCACATCGTTACAAGGCTATTTCTTATCTTTTGCATAATTGGATCAATTTAAAATATAATCTTTTAGTACGCCTTGAGATCGCTCAATTTTTAGAAAATCAAATTCAAGGTATGCAGCTTTATTTACAAAGCGTGATTGAAAAAATTAAAATTCATGGACGCGGACAAACCAAACCTTTAGATGGGGTTTTGATAAAAATCGCTTTAGAGCAGTTAAGAGCTGAATTTCCAGATAAGTATGTAGGAATTAAGCAAAATAATGATCAAAGATTTGTTGTAATAAACGACTTTTTCAAAAAAGATGAGTGATACTATAGCGGCTATTGCCACAGCTCATGGTGTGGGTTCGATTTCTATTGTAAGATTAAGCGGTGAAAGGGCTTTAGAATTTGCCTTAAAGCTTAGCCACAAAACCAAACTCACCCCCCGCCATGCTACTTTTACAAAACTTTTTAATCAAAATAATGAAATTATCGATGAAGCTATAATGATATATTTTAAAGCCCCTTATAGTTTTACAGGGGAAGATATAGTAGAGTTTCAAACTCATGGAGGATTTAGTGTGAGTGAAGTTTTACTCGAAGAACTTGTGAGTTTAGGAGCAAGACTTGCTTTAGCAGGGGAATTTAGCAAAAGAGCGTGTTTAAATGGCAAAATGACTCCTTTAAAAGCTTTAAATATACAAGATCTCATACTTTCAAAATCTGCACTTGCAGTTAAAATTATAGCACGCAACATGCAAGGAAACTTAGGAGAACTTTTAGAAAAAATTCGCACAGATTTGGTTAAAACCTTGGCTTTTGTAGAAACTAGCATTGATTATGCTGATGATGATTTACCTTCTGATTTATTAGAACAAATTTCTACTATGTGTGAAGAAAATTCTAAAATTTTAAAAGAAATTTATACACTTTCTCAAAGCAAAAAAGGACTCATAGAAGGTTTTAAAATCGCTATTGTAGGTAAGCCAAATGTAGGCAAATCTTCGCTTTTAAATGCCTTGCTTTCTTATGAAAGAGCTATTGTTTCAGATATAGCAGGCACCACTCGTGATACTATAGAAGAGAGCTTTAAATTAGGAACGCATTTATTACGCATTATAGATACAGCGGGTATTAGGGAAAGTAAAGATGCTATAGAACAAATCGGCATAGCTTTAAGTAAAAAAAGTTTAGAAGATGCAGATATTATTTTGGCAGTCTTTGATGCTTCAAGAGTGCAAGATAAAGAAGATGAGAAAATTTTTGACTTATTGGCAAATACTGATAAAAAAATCTTTTGGATTTTAAATAAAAGTGATTTAGAAAATGTTTTCAAAAATACTCAAAATAAAAATTTTATCAAGCTTAGTGCTCAAAAAGACATCACTTTGTTAAAAGAAGAATTGCAAAATTATCTTAATTCTTTTGATAGCGAAGGTATTATGGTAAGTTCTTTAGATCTTATTAATGCTTGTAAAATTTCAAGTGAAGCGATTTTTAGAGCTAAAGGGCTTTTAGAGGAAAGTTCTTTAGAACTTTTTGCTTTTGAACTTAATTTAGCTATTAATGAACTTGCAAGATTTACCAAAGATTTTCAAAGAGATGAAATTTTAGACGAAATGTTTGGTAATTTTTGTTTAGGAAAATGAAAGGATAAAAATGGATAAAGAAACCATAAAAGCACATAAAATCAGCGATGAAGAATATGCACAAATTTTAGAAATTTTAGGACGAGAACCAAATCTGTTAGAACTTGGGGTTATTTCTGCGATGTGGAGTGAGCATTGCTCTTATAAATCCAGCAAAAAATATCTTAATGGTTTTCCAACTAAAGCACCTTGGGTGATTCAAGGCCCAGGTGAAAACGCAGGGGTTATTGATATCGGGCAAGGTATGGCAGCAGTTTTTAAAGTAGAAAGTCACAATCATCCTAGCTTTATCGAACCTTTTGCAGGTGCGGCTACAGGAGTAGGGGGAATTTTGCGTGATGTTTTTACTATGGGTGCAAGAGTGGTTGCGGGGCTAAATTCTTTAAAATTTGGCGATATTCATGATGAAAAATGCGGCAAACATCAAAAATACCTTGTTAAAGGTGTGGTAAATGGAATTTCTCATTATGGAAATTGCATGGGTGTGCCAACTATAGGTGGAGAATGTGCTTTTGATGAGTGTTTTAATGGAAATATCTTAGTTAATGCCTTTGCTTTAGGGATTTGTAAAAGTGAAGATATCTTTTATGCTAAGGCTGAAGGTGTAGGAAATCCTGTGATTTATGTGGGTTCAAAAACAGGGCGTGATGGACTTGGTGGAGCGGTTATGGCAAGTGATAGCTTCAATGAAGAAAGCAAATCTTTGCGTCCTACAGTGCAAATTGGCGATCCCTTCAGTGAAAAACTTCTTATGGAGGCTTGTTTAGAGCTTTTTAAAACCGATTATATTGTGGGTATTCAAGATATGGGTGCTGCAGGGCTTACTTCAAGTTCTTTTGAAATGGCAGGAAGAAGTGGCAGTGGCATGAAACTTTACTTAGATAAAACTCCTATGCGTGAAAGCGGTATGACCCCTTATGAGTTAATGCTTAGCGAGTCCCAAGAAAGAATGCTTATTTGTGCGAAAAAAGGCTATGAAGATAAGGTTATAGAAATTTTCAAAAAATGGGATTTAGATGCTGTGGTTATGGGTGAAGTTACCAATACAGGAAAAATGGAGCTTTTTTGGCATGATGAGCTTGTAGGACTTATTCCTATCGAGCCTTTAAGTGAAAAAGCGCCGATTTTAAGCCGTCCTATAAGTGAGCCAAGGTATTTAAGTGAAATTAAAGACTATAAATTTGAGTTAAAATCAAGCGTTCAAGAGCTTTTTATACAAATGCTTCAAAATGAAAATATTAATAATAAAGCTTTTATTTATGATCAATTTGATTCAAGCGTGCAAACCAATACCATAAAAGCTGATGGAAAATTAGGTGCTAGTGCTATTCGT
Organism: Campylobacter sp. CFSAN093229; assembly: GCF_011068225.1. Taxonomy (NCBI): domain Bacteria; kingdom Pseudomonadati; phylum Campylobacterota; class Epsilonproteobacteria; order Campylobacterales; family Campylobacteraceae; genus Campylobacter; species Campylobacter sp. CFSAN093229. The sequence continues at coordinate 9,000 of NZ_JAAMXB010000004.1, forward strand.
ATCAAAGAAAATGGTGCAAGTGTGGCTATGGCTATAGAATGTAATTCACGCTTAAATTATGTAAATCCTAAAATAGGAGCAGCTTTAGCAGTAGCTTCTGCAGGAAGAAAAGTTGCTTGCACAGGAGCTAAGCCTTTGGCAATAAGTGATTGTTTAAATTATGGAAATCCGCAAAATCCTGAAGTGATGTGGCAATTTGCACAAGGTTGCGAAGGTATTAAAGAAGCTTGTAAAGAGTTAAATACCCCAGTAGTAAGCGGCAATGTTTCACTTTATAATGAAACTGAAGGCGTAAGTATTTATCCAAGTCCTACTATAGTAAGCGTAGGGGTTTTAGAAGATGCAAATAAAACCTTAAAAGCTAGTTTTGAAAAAGAAAATTTAAGCGTTTATCTTTTAGGTGAAAGTTTAGGAGAATTTGGCGGATCTATGGTAATGAAAATCCAAGATAAAAAAGTATCAGGAAGTCTTAAAGAGCTTGATTATAAAGCTGAACTTGCACTTTGGGATTTACTTTATAAAGCCAATCAAAATTCTTTACTTGAGTGTGCCAATAGCGTAGGAATAGGGGGTATTGCTATGACTTTGGCAAAAATGTTTGCTATTTCTAGTGTAGGTGCAAATTTAACAAGTGATTTTGATGATGAAAAAATGATTTTTGATGAGAGTGCAAGTCGTGCTATAGTAGGACTTAGCAAAGAAAATGAAGAAGCTTTTTTAAATTTAGCTAAAGAATTTGGAGTAAAAGCTTATAAATTAGGTGTGAGTACAAGCCAAAAACATTTTAAACTTGATAGCATTGAGTTAAGCAAGGCTGAACTTGATAAGCTTTATTTTGAAAGTTTTAAAGAGCAAATCCAATGACTTTAGTTTTAATTATACTCGTTGTTTTGGTGTTTTACTGGTATTATAAAACTTGGGGAAAACAGGATTTTTTAAACTCAGCTACAAAAGGAGCCAAAGGCTTTGCTAAGGGTTTTGCTCGTGGGGTTATGGAAGAAAGAATGGATGAGTTTAAAAGGCGTATGAATTACTATATTATCGCACTTTTGGCAAAAATTGCAAAAAGCGATGGCAGAGTAAGTGAAAATGAAGCTGAAATGATCAAAGATCTTTTAGATGCAAATGCTAAAGATGAAAAAGAAAGAGCTTTTTTAAAAGCAAGTTTTAACGAACATAAAGAAAATTTAAGCGATGCTTTTTATGTGGCAAAAGATTTTTTAAAAGAAGTGCCTTTACCTAAAAATGAGCGTTTTAATGTCTTGCGTGTGCTTGTTTTTATGGCTTTAATCGATGCAGATTTTAATGCTAAAAAGCGTGAAATTTTAGAGCAAATCGCTAAAGCCTTTGATATAGCAAAAAGCGAACTAGACGCTTTTATAGCAAGTCTTTCAAATTTAAAAAGTACTAAAAAAGAATTAAGTCTTGATGAAGCTTTTGCTATTTTAGAACTTCCAAATAATGCGGATTTAAATGCGGTAAAAAAACAATACCGCAATTTAGCAAAAAAATACCATCCTGATATTTTAAACGCAAACAATGTCAATGAAGAAGAGCTTAAAATCGGCGTAGAGAAATTTCAAAAAATCAACGAAGCTTATGAAAAAGTTAAAAAACATTTAGAAAGGTAAAAATGAGAGCATTGCTTAGTGTGAGTGATAAAGAAGGCATAGTAGAATTTGGCAAAGAGCTTGAAAATTTAGGTTTTGAGATTCTTTCAACTGGGGGGACTTTTAAGCTTTTAAAAGAAAATGGAATAAAAGTTATAGAAGTGAGTGATTTTACAAAGAGTCCTGAGCTTTTTGAAGGGCGTGTGAAGACTTTGCACCCTAAGATTCACGGTGGGATTTTGCATAAAAGAAGCGATGAAAATCATATCAAACAAGCAAAAGAAAATGAAATTTTAGGTATTGATCTAGTTTGTGTAAATTTATATCCTTTTAAAAAAACTACCATCATGAGCGATGATTTTGATGAAATTATAGAAAATATCGACATAGGCGGACCTGCGATGATAAGAAGTGCAGCAAAGAACTATAAAGATGTGATGGTACTTTGCGATCCACTTGATTATGAAAAAGTGATTGAGACTTTAAAAAAAGGTCAAAATGATGAGAATTTTCGTTTAAATTTGATGATAAAAGCTTATGAGCATACGGCAAATTATGATGCTTATATTGCAAATTATATGAATGAACGCTTTAACGGAGGTTTTGGAGCGAGTAAATTTATAGTAGGACAAAAAGTATTTGATACAAAATATGGAGAAAATCCACATCAAAAAGGGGCTTTATATGAGTTTGATGCCTTTTTTAGTGCAAATTTTAAAGCTCTTAAAGGCGAAGCAAGTTTTAATAATCTAACCGATATTAATGCAGCTTTAAACTTAGCTAGTAGCTTTGATAAAGCTCCAGCTATTGCTATAGTAAAACATGGAAATCCTTGCGGTTTTGCTATAAAAGAAAATTTAGTACAAAGCTATATACATGCTTTAAAATGCGATAGTGTTAGTGCTTATGGAGGAGTGGTTGCAATCAATGGGACTCTTGATGAGGCTTTAGCAAATAAAATCAATGAAATTTATGTAGAAGTAATCATCGCAGCCAATGTAGATGAAAAAGCTTTAGCCGTGTTTGAAGGTAAAAAACGCATTAAAATTTTCACTCAAGAAAGCCCGTTTTTAATCCGCGGTTTTGATAAATATGATTTTAAACATATTGATGGGGGTTTTGTATATCAAAACAGCGATGAAGTGGGCGAAGATGAGCTTAAAAATGCAAAGCTTATGAGTCAAAGAGAGGCAAGTAAGGAAGAATTAAAAGATCTCGAAATCGCTATGAAAATAGCAGCATTTACTAAATCAAACAATGTTGTTTATGTAAAAAATGGCGCTATGGTGGCTATAGGTATGGGTATGACAAGTAGAATCGATGCAGCAAAGGCAGCGATTGCTAAAGCTAAAGAAATGGGACTTGATTTGCAAGGTTGCGTTTTAGCAAGTGAAGCCTTTTTTCCTTTTAGAGATAGCATAGATGAAGCGAGTAAAGTAGGGGTTAAAGCTATAGTAGAACCAGGCGGAAGCATAAGAGATGATGAAGTGGTAAAGGCGGCTGATGAGTATGGTATGGCGCTTTATTTTACAGGAGTAAGACATTTTTTACATTAAGTTTAATGGAATGTTATGTTTTTTACACATAATTCAATAAAAATTAAATAAATTATGTGTAAAATATTTCCGAAAAATTTTATTTTTAGGAAACTATGATGTTTAAAACTATAGGATTTAAGGTTTCTGCTGCAATTTTTGTGGTGTTGCTTATAAGTTTTATTGTAATGCAAGTGATTTTAAATTTGGACTTTAAAAATACTGCCAATAAAATGAGCAGGGCAAATTTAGATACCGTAAGTACTTCTGTTTTTCAAACAATGAGAATGGCTATGAATTTAGGAGATCCTGAAAAAATTAAAGAAGCCATTGAAGATGCAAAAAGTATAGAGGGTATTAGTGATATTAAAATTTATCCTTCAAAAGATACTATAGATCTTTTTGAGATGAAAGCCCCTCAAATTTCAAATGATAAGCGTATTATAGAACAATTTTCAAATCCTAAAATTCAAGCTTTAGAAGAAAATGTAAATGGTGTTGTGCATTTAAGATTGATACGCCCTTTGATTGCAGATGAAAGTTGTGTTGCTTGTCATGCAAATGCTAATGTAGGGAGTGTGATAGGGGTTATGGATATATCGCATTCTTTAGAAGGTGTTCAAAAAGATATAAGTAAAACCAGTCAATCTTATATTATAATATTTACTATTGCTTTGATTTTTACCCTTTGTGTGGTTCTTTTAATGCTTAAAGTTGTTGTTGGAAAGCCTGTTTTAGAGCTTTTAAATCATGCTAAAGAATTAGCTCAAGGAAGTGGCAATTTAAAAGCTCGTATTTCAGTTAAAGGTCAAGATGAAATTGCTTTAGCTTGTGGATATATCAATCAATTTATCGAAAAAACTCATAAGGCAGTTAGCGGTGCAAGTCATAATTCAAAAAATGTAGAAAAACAAAGCAATCTTTTAAATTCAAATGCTATTTCTTTAAGTGATATCAGTTCACAAAGTCATAAGCAAATAGATCAAAGTTTTAAACTTGGTGCAAATGTTGGCAATGAACTTGGAGAACTTGCTAGTTTGTCAAATAAGGCAAATAGCGCCAATGAAAAATCCTTTTTATTATTAGAACAAATGCTTAAATCTTTGTTTAATGTTGCTAATAAAGTATCAACAGTATCCCAAAATGAAAATGAATTGGCTAAAAAAGTTGAAAACATGGTCAATCAAGCAGGTAATATACAAAAAGCAACCCAAATGATGGATGAGATCGCAGATAAAACCAATTTACTATCCCTAAATGCTGGTATAGAAGCAGCTAGAGCTGGTGCATTTGGACGAGGTTTTTCTGTAATTGCTGAGGATGTTAGGCAGTTGGCTCAGAACAGTGAAGAATTTTTGGGAAATGTAGCTCAAATTACAAAAGAGCTTTTGCAAAGTATTAATGAGGTTAGCGCAGAATTAAAGAAAAATGCTCAAAGTGTACAAGCTTTAAATGATGACACCACTTTATTGGTTGATGATGCTAATGAGGTTAAATTATGTAACGAAGATGCTAGGGCTTTGGTAACTCAATGTACTGAAAAAATAAAAATTTCCCAAGAGAATATACAAAATTTACTTTCTCGTATGCAAGAAAATGTTGAAGTAAGTGAAAAGAATGAAGAAATTTCTAAAATTCTGCTTCAAGTTGCAGATGAGTTAAAAATAGTGTGTCATAATCTCGAAAGCGAACTTAACCAATTTCAAATTTAAAGGAATAAAATGAAAAAAACGCTTCAAATTGCTTTAGCTGCAGCTTTTTTTGCAGGTTGTGCTAGTACTTCTGTTACTTCATCTACCTCTAAAGGTAATAATGAACTTGTGCAAAATCAGCTTTTCAAAATAGAAAAAATTATAGTTAATGGTAAAACTTTTGATCCAAAAAACGCAGAGGAAAGTCCAAATATCAGTTTTGAAAATAATAAATTTTATGGTTATTCAGGATGCAATCGTTTTTTTGGTTCTTACCAAACTAAGGCGGATACTTTACAAATCGAAGGTGATCGCGTAGCTTCAACTCAAATGCTTTGTCACCCAATGGATGTAATGGATTTTGAAAATTCTTTCCTTTCAAATTTCAAAGGAACTTTTAAAATTTCAAATGAAAATGGAAAACTTGTTTTAAGTAATGATGAAATGAAAATCTTTTTTAAATAATACCCTAAAGCCTCGAAATATCGAGGTAATCTTCTTAAATTTGACAAAAGTCTAAAAAATGATACAATTATAATTTTATTATCAAAAAAGGTAGTTAAATGATAAAATCAATTCCTGAATGGAGTGAGCAAGAATACCTCATGCTTTCTTTACCCCATGAAAAAAGCGATTGGAATCCCTATTTAGAGGAAATTTTGCAAAGTTATAAAGAATTTGTAAAAGCAGTGAGTGAATTTCAAAAAGTTTTACTTATAGCTCCTAAACAGAGTGATTTTGAAAATTTTAAAGATATAAAAAATGTAGAGTATTTTAAATGTGATACCAATGATACTTGGATACGCGATTTTGGAGCTATAGATATAGTGGAAAATGGTCGTTTAAAGGCTCTTGATTTTACTTTTAACGCTTGGGGAAATAAATTTCAAAGTGAGCTTGATAATGCTGTAAATTCTAAGCTTTTTAAAGAAAAATTTAAAGAGGAGCTTAAAAAGGTTGATTTTATTTTAGAAGGAGGAAGTATTGATTTTAATGGAGAGGATGTGATGCTTACAAGCTCTCATTGTCTTTTAAATGAAAATAGAAATTCTCATCTAAACAAAACTCAAATTGATACAAAATTAAAAGAAATTTTTGGTTTAAAGCAAATTATTTGGCTAGAAAATGGTTTCATAAAAGGTGATGATACAGATCATCATATCGATACCTTGGCAAGATTTATAGATAAAAATACCATAGCGCATTGTATTTGTGAAGATGAAGAGGATGAGCATTATTTGCCTTTGCAAAAAATGAAAGAAGAGCTTAAAAAAACAGGCTTTGATTTATTAGAACTTCCTATACCTAAGCCTTTATACTATGAAGGAAGAAGATTAGGAGCGACTTATGCGAATTTTGTTTTTATAAATAATGCTTTAATTGTGCCTTTTTATAAGGATAAAAATGATGAAATCATAGCTAAAAGACTTTCTAAAGCTTTACCTAGTCATAAAATTATAGGAGTAGATGCAAGAGTGTTTTTACGACAAAACGGTTCTTTGCATTGTTCTTGTCAAAATCGTTTCAAAGGTTTAAGATGAGTTTGCAAAAAAAAGCAACTCTTGTAGCAAGTTTATGTGCTATTGTTTTAGCCTTGGTTAAATTTATAGTAGGCTTAACAAGTGGTTCTGTTGCGGTGCTTTCAAGTGCGATTGATTCTTTAATGGATTTTGCTATTTCTGCTTTTAATTTTTTAGCTCTTAAAAAAAGCTCACAAAAGGCGAATGAAAATTATAATTTTGGTTTTTCTAAAATTGAAGCTTTAATGGGTTTGTTAGAAGGTGTTTTTATAGTTGGCGTGGGGATTTTTATTTTTTATGAGAGTATTTTAAAAATTTATTATAAAGAAGAAATTAAAGATTTAAATTCAAGCATCTATGTGATGATTTTTGCTTTAATTATGACTTTTTTTCTTGTACTTTTTTTAAATTATGTAGCTAAAAAAACCAAAAGTTTGATTATAGAAAGTGATGCTTTGCATTACAAAACAGATTGCTTAACCAATGCTTGTACTTTAGGGGCTTTGGTTTTGATTTATTTTACAAATTTACATATTATTGATGCTATTTTTGGGATAGTGATCAGTCTTTATACGGCGTTTTCTGCTTTTAAAATCATTAAAAAAGCTTTGGCTTTTTTAATGGATGAGGCTTTACCTAAGGAACAAGTGGATAAAATTTGTACTTTGATTTCTAATAATCCTGAAATAATTTCCTATCATGAATTAAAGACGCGTAAAACTCCAAGTTGTAATTATTTAAGCGTGCATTTGGTTTTTTGCCCTATAATTTCGCTTTTAAATGCGCATAAAATTTCAGATGAAATAGAAGAAGGTGTGCGTAAGATGTTTGAAAATGAAAAATGGGATATACAAATTCATTTAGATCCTTATGATGATGCAGAACAAGAAAGGCAAAGACAATGAAAATCGCTTTAATACAACAAAAATTTCATTCAAATAAAGAACAAACTATAAAAAAAACTTGCGAATTTATAGAAGAAGCCTCTAAACAAGGAGCTGAGCTTGTTTGTTTAGGAGAACTTCATCAAAGTGAGTATTTTTGTCAAAGTGAAAATGTGGATTTTTTTGACTATGCTAATGATTATGAAAAAGATGTGAAATTTTGGGCAAATATAGCTAGAAAAAATCAAATAGTGCTTATTACTTCACTATTCGAAAAACGAAGTGCTGGACTTTATCATAATACTGCAGTGGTTTTTGAAAAAGATGGTTCTATAGCAGGCAAATATCGCAAAATGCACATACCCGATGATCCTTGTTTTTATGAAAAATTTTATTTTACTCCTGGAGATTTGGGTTTTGAACCTATAAATACAAGTTTAGGCAAGCTTGGAGTGCTTATTTGTTGGGATCAGTGGTATCCTGAAGCAGCAAGAATTATGGCTTTAAAAGGAGCTGAGATTCTTATTTATCCCACGGCAATTGGTTGGTTTGATAAAGATAAAGATGAAGAAAAACAAAGACAGCTCAATGCTTGGCTTGGCGTACAAAAAGGACATGCTATAGCTAATGGTTTATATGTAGTAGCTATCAATAGGGTAGGTTTTGAAAAAGATGTAAGCGGGGTAGAAGAGGGCATTAGATTTTGGGGAAATTCTTTTGTTTTTGGCCCTCAAGGTGAAGAACTTTGTCTTTTAGATTCTCAAAACGAATGTTTAAAAATCATAGGAATAGATAAAAAAAGAAGTGAAAATGTGCGTCGCTGGTGGCCTTTTTTGCGAGATAGACGCATAGAATATTTTGCAGATTTAACTAAAAGATTTATTGATTAAATCAATAAATCTTATTTGTTTTGTATATTTTCAAGATAGCTTTTTATTTGCTCTTTTTCTTGTTCGTTTAAATTTATAAAACTTATTTCTTTAAGTCTTGATAAAAGCAAATTATCTTCTAAAATTTCATTTTTTCCTATCTCTAAAGAAGTGATGACGCTAGAACTTATGAGAAGTCTTTGGGTTGCATCTTTTCTTAAGCCCCATATATTATGTATGGCAATATTATTATCTGTAATTTGTCCTGCATAAAGCATAATATGTCCAGGTAAATAAAGTAAACTAAGATAAGCTTTCCCAAAGCGGTTTAAAAAATCTTTTTTTTGAGAATTACTAAGAGTGCTTATATCAAAATGATTAAAAGAATTTTTTTGTGCAGCTGAATTTCTTGGTAGATAAAGTCCAAAAGCTGAAAAGATATCACGAGTTAGTAAAGAACAATCTCTTTCAAAATTATAACCGCCCCAGCCATAAGGCAAATTTAAAACTTGTGAAAGTTGATTTTTTAAATTTTTATCATTGAATTGTAAAGGAAATTTAGATACATCTTTTTTAGAAATTTTATATTTTTTAGAACCTATTTTTCCATAAAAATAGTTTTTATCTTCTTTGTAGTAAGGATAAATAGCGCCAATTCTACTTTCAAAGAAAAATTTACCATCCTCACTATAGATAGGAAATTTTTCTTTTAGTGGTGTGATAAAGTTGAGATTTTCATAGATTTTCGCTCTATCGTTTGAGAAAAATTCCAAATTTTTACTTTCAACAAATCCAAATCCAGCTTCACCTAAAACAAAAGCATAACGTTTATCTTTACTAAAATGTGAAATTAAGACAGGGGTTCCAGCATTTAAAATGCCATCGCTTGCATAGTCAAAAGGAATTCCTTCATTTTCAAAAAAAGGATTTTTTAAGATAGCTCTTTGGGTTGGAAGATTTTTAATGATTGTATTTTGGATAATTAAAGCTTTTTGATTAAGTTTACCGAATTCTTGGATATTTGCGTTATTTATAGCGTTTTTAAACCATGAAAGTGGAATAATTTGTTTATTGAAAAAATAATAAGTATTTTTTGAATTTAAATATAAAGGAAAGGACCAAAAAATATTTTGTCCTTTGTAATTTTTAAACGAATCATGCCAAGGGTTAAAGAAATATTTTTTATATCGTTTTGCATCAAAATTAATATCGTAAGCAAATTGTGGCAAAATGCTTACATTTTGTTCGTATTCAAGTTTTGCATAATGTTGATTTTCATTTTTTTGTTCTAAATTTTCATGATGGAGTGAAGTTAAATTTTTTGTTGAACAAGCTGTTAAAAATAGCACTATAAAAGTAAAATATAAACAAGATTTCATAATCAACCTTTTAGAAAAAATAGTTATAATTAAAGCCAAGGAAATATAATGCTTGATAAACTAGAAAAAATTTTAGCTTATGATAATGTTTTTTTAAGTGGTGGTGCTGGAGTTGGTAAAAGCTTTTTGACAAATGAGCTTATCAAATCTTATAGAAAACAAAAAAAATTAGCCATAGCTCTTGGTTCTAGTGCTCTATCGGCGTTTAATATAGGTGGTGTTACTTTACACAGCTTTTTTTGTTTAGGGTATTGTGATGATATGATGAAATTAAGCGCATTGGATCGCAATCAAAAACAAAAAGAAAAATTAACAAAACTTAAAGAGCTTTTAAAAACGATTGAGCTTATTATTATCGATGAAATTTCCATGGTTAGTGCAAATGTTTTTGAAATGATAGGCTTTAGACTTAAAAATTCTCAATTTAATGGAAAAATTTTAGTTGTAGGAGATTTTTTTCAACTGCCTCCCGTAATTAAAGAAAAAAAAGAAACTTTATTTAATCATTCTTATTATGCTTTTTCTTCATTTTTTTGGCAAGATTTAAATTTTAAGAATATTAAACTTTCTCAACCTAAAAGAACACAAAATATGGAATTTTATAACTATTTATCTTTGATTAGACAAGGTTTTTTAGATGAAAAAATTTTAAGCTTTTTTGAATCTTTGCGAATTGATTATAAAGAATTAGAAAATTTAGAAGATGATTATACTTTACTTTGTGGTATCAATAAAAAAGTAAACAATATCAATCAAGAAAAATTAAGCAAACTTGAGACCCCACTTGTATGCTTTAAGGCTCAGGTTAAAAAAGAAGATAAGAGAATAAAAGATGAAGAACTTGATTCTTGGGTTGGAAGCTTAAATATATTGGAAGAATTAAATATTAAAATAGGTGCTCGTATTATTTTTTGTGTAAATAATTGGGATAAGAATTATTATAATGGTGAGCAAGGCATTATAGAAGATATTCTTTATGAAGAGGAGAAAATTTATATTAGTATTATTAAAAATAATGGGATGAAAATTTTACTTGAACCTTATACTTTTTTCATGGAAGAACTTGAACAATCAGGTAAAGATTTTGTTGTTAATATTCTTGCAAGTGTTACACAGTTTCCTATTAAATTAGCTTATGCTATCACTATACACAAATCACAAGGTATGAGTATTGAAAAATTAGTGTGTGATATTGATCATATTTTTGAAAATGGACAGCTTTATGTCGCTCTTTCTCGCGCTACAAACCCAAATACTTTAAAAATTTATTCTACAAAAAAGATAAATTTTGGATTTTATTTTGCTAATATTTTAAAAATAGATTCTAATGTGATCGAATTTTATAAAAAACATAATTTTTTAGATCTTGAAATACAAGAACAAATCATTTAAAGGCATTAAATGAAAAAAATATTTTTAAGTGTTTTTTTGGCTTTGAGTTTAAATGCTCAAAATCTTGAAATAGATAAAATAAGAACAGATTTGTATTCTAAAAGTGGAGCAAATGTTCTTAAAAAAGTTGAAATTTCTTTGGAATTTGATGGGAATAATTTAAAAGAAAATGAAAATAAGTTAATTGATGCTGTAAATACAGTAATTTCAGGGTTTTTTTATGAAGATATTTTTACAGAAATTGGAAAAAATAATTTTAAAAAAACTTTAGAAAAATTTTTAGATAAGAAGTATAAGATTAAATTAGATGATATATATATCATATCTTTAAGCGGAGTGGAAAAATTTGATTTAGAGGAGTTTAAACGCTTTTTAGAAAGCACTGAGGCTAAAGAGAAAGGTATGGGCAGCGAGGTAAAAAAAGCACTTGAAAACTTAGAAGTTCCTAAAACTCAAGTTCCTGGTGTTGAAAAGATCCCAACTCCTAGTGTTCCAAATTTAGAAGCCAAGCAAGTTGAACAGCTTTTCAAAGATTTAGATGAAGAAAATAAAAATGACAATGGAGAAATCAATATAGATAATTTAAATACACCTAAAATGACTCCAGATATAGAAGAAAAAATTAAAAGAGATTTAATCGCCAATCCTCCACAAATATTCAAAGAAAATAATGCAAGCAAGCCTTATCATTTGCCACAAACAGGCTATGATATAAAGCTTGATGAAAATTCAACGCAAAATTAGCGAATTATATCATAATTTTGCGGAATTTTTACCTTGAAAATATCGGAGTTGATTTTTGGATTTTTAATTTGATTGTTTAGATTGATTATAACATCATTTTCAAATTCATCTTTATAGGATATGCTTTGAATTTGCTCTTGATTGAGTTTAATTGTATAATTTATATTATCATATTTTGCTACAAGTTTATCTTTGTCTATAAGGCTTGCTTTTTTGAAAATTTCATTAAGATTTGGAATACTATCAAGATGAGAGAAAATGACTTGTTCTAGATCGTGCTCTACTATGGTTACTTGATTTTTGTTGATATAAATCTCTTTTTTACTAGGAGTATCATAACTCCAATATGCTTGATCTTTACTCAGTATAAAATGCCCAGAATAAGAAAGTGTAGAGTTTTTGGATTTCACTATTTGGGTAAAATTGCTTGAAAAGGTATTAAAATTAAGATCAAGGGCAAAAAGTTGTCCTATAAAAATAAAAAATATCAAGAATGTTTTTTTCATTTATTTTCCTTAAAAAAATTATATTTTTTATATCATTCTAGCTAATTTTAATTAAATAATCGTTATAATGATAGTTTGAAAAATTTATAAAGGTTTAAAAATGTTTTTAAATACCTTAAAAGCCGTTTTTGGAACAAAAAATGATCGTGAAGTTAAAAAATACTTCAAGCGCGTAGCACAAATCAATGCTTTAGAAGGCAAATATCAAAATTTAAGCGATGATGAATTAAAAGCCGAATTTGCAAAATTTAAAGAGCAAATTTTAAGCGGAGAAAAAAACGAAAATGATATCTTAAATGATGTTTTTGCTATAGTCAGAGAGACAGGTAAGAGAACTTTAAATATGCGTCATTTTGATGTGCAGTTAATCGGTGGTATGGTTTTGCACGATGGAAAAATTGCAGAAATGAAAACAGGGGAGGGTAAAACCCTTGTAGCGACCTTGCCTGTTGTTTTAAATGCCATGAGTGGAAAAGGCGTACATGTCGTTACAGTAAATGATTATCTAGCCAAAAGAGACGCTGAGCAAATGAGTGCGATTTATAACTTTTTAGGTTTTAGTGTAGGCGTGATTCTTTCTTCTCAAAACAGTGACATAGAGCACAAGCAAGCTTATGATTGCGATATTACTTATGGAACTAATAATGAGTTTGGTTTTGATTATTTGCGTGATAATATGAAATTTTCAAAAGTTGAAAAAGTTCAAAGAGAGCATAATTTTGTTATTGTAGATGAAGTAGATAGTATTTTAATTGATGAGGCAAGAACTCCGCTTATCATCAGCGGTCCTACAAATCGCACTTTAGATGGTTATATTAAAGCCAATGAAGTAGCCAAGCAAATGCAAAAAGGCGAAGCAGTTTTACCCCCTGCAAAACCTGAGGGTGATTTTGTAGTAGATGAGAAAAATCGTAATATTTTAATCACGGAAGCAGGTATTGCTAAGGCTGAAAAACTTTTTGGTGTAGAAAATTTATACAGTCTTGATAATGCTATCTTAGCACATCAGCTTGATCAAGCTTTAAAGGCGCATAATCTTTTTGAAAAAGATGTGCATTATGTTTTAAGAAATAATGAAGTTATCATCGTTGATGAATTTACAGGGCGTTTAAGTGAAGGGCGTCGTTTTAGCGAAGGGTTGCATCAAGCTTTAGAAGCCAAAGAAAATGTAAAAATTCAAGAAGAAAGCCAAACTTTAGCAGATATTACTTTTCAAAATTATTTTAGAATGTATAACAAACTCGCAGGTATGACAGGAACTGCACAAACAGAAGCGACTGAATTTTCTCAAATTTATAGTTTAGATGTTATTTCTATACCGACAAATATTCCTATTAAAAGACAAGATAAAGATGATCTTATCTATAAAACTCAAAATGAAAAATTTAAAGCTGTAATTGAAGAGATCAAAAAAGCCAACGCCAAAGGTCAGCCTGTTCTTGTGGGAACTGCAAGTATAGAACGCAGTGAAGTTTTTCACAATATGCTTGTAAAAGAAAAAATCCCTCATCATGTTTTAAATGCTAAAAACCACGAGCAAGAAGCTTTGATTATCCAAGATGCAGGTAAAAAAGGTGCTGTAACTATCGCTACAAATATGGCAGGTCGTGGTGTGGATATAAAAATCGATGATGAGATTAGGGCTTTGGGTGGGCTTTATATCATCGGTACAGAAAGACATGAAAGCCGCCGTATTGATAATCAACTTCGTGGTCGTGCAGGAAGGCAGGGCGATCCTGGAATAAGTCGTTTTTATCTAAGTTTAGAAGATAATCTTTTAAGAATTTTTGGCGGGGATCGTATTAAAAGTATTATGGATCGCTTGGGCATAGAAGAGGGCGAAAGCATAGAGTCAAGAATTGTTACAAGAGCGGTTGAAAATGCGCAAAAAAAAGTAGAAAGCTTACATTTTGAAAGCAGAAAGCATTTGTTAGAATACGATGATGTAGCAAATGAACAAAGAAAAACTATTTATCGTTATCGCAATGAGCTTTTAGATGAAAACTATGATATTAGAGCTAAAATTTCTCAAAATATCGCTGAATATAGTGCAAATGTAATGAATGATTATATACTTGATGAAAGCGGTTCTAATGTAAATTTTGAAAATTTGAAAGCAAAAATTTTATATGAATGTTCAACTCAGATTAGTGAAAAAGATTTTGAGAATTTAAGCGTCATTGAAATGCAAGATAAGCTAAGTCAAATTCTTGAAAATTCTTATAACGAAAAGATGTCAAGACTTGAGATTAAAGAATTGCGTAATATAGAGCGTATTTTATATTTGCAAGTTTTGGATAATGCTTGGAGAGAGCATTTGTATCAAATGGATATTTTAAAAACAGGAATAGGGCTTCGTGGATACAATCAAAAAGATCCTCTTGTGGAATATAAGAAAGAAAGTTATAATCTTTTCTTGGAGTTGGTTAATCGTATTAAATTTGATAGTATTAAACTACTTTTTAGCGTGCAATTTAATCAAGAAGAGGTACAAAATTTAGAAAATAAAGCCAATGAAGAAAATGAAAAGCTACTTCAAAGCTCAGTAGAAATGGGCGCAAGCGAAGATAATCTTGGCGAAGCTGAGTTTAAAAAAGTTCCACGCAATGCTCCTTGTCCTTGCGGAAGTGGAAAAAAATTTAAAGAATGCCATGGAAAAAGTGGTCCTAAGCAAGGAATTTTAGCTTGAATAAAAGCGTTTTAAAATATTTACTTTTTAAATATTTAAGATTTGATAAAGAACAACCCTTTATCAATCTTTCTATGCTTTTGGCCTTTTTAGGAGTTTGTGTAGGACTTTGCGTTTTGCTTGTAGCTATGGCAATTATGAATGGTTTTGATAAAGAATTTGAAAAACGCTTTTTTGTGATGAATTATCCTATTACTATTTTGCCTAAATTCTACGCTCCTGTAAATGATGAATTTATAGATGAGTTAAGAAAAACATTTCCAAATTTGTTATTTAGCCCTTATATAAGTACTCAAGTCGTTGTAAAGGGAGATAATCGTTTTGAAGGCGGTGTGCTTTTTGGCGTTAATTTTAATGATGAAAAAAAAATAAACGAAGTGGTTGCTAAAGCTTTAAAGGATGAGAATTTAAGTGGTTTTGATATACTTGTAGGATCAGCACTTACTGATGAATTTGGTTTGCATAAAAATGACAAACTTTTGCTTATTTTTTCAAATCTTAATCCTAGTGGATTTTCTTTAGTACCGCAAACTAAACGTTTTGATGTTAAAGCGCGTTTTACTTCAGGGCTTGCATTTTATGATAAAGCTTATATGTACACAGATGTTGATGCATTGAAAAAAGTACTTGGAATGCCTAAAAATCCAAATTATGATGGAGTTCATGTATATAGTGATAATGCTTTTAAGGATGTCGAAAAAATTAAATCTTATTTAAAAGACGATTATGCTGTAGTAGGTTGGTGGGAACAAAATAAAAATTTCTTTTCAGCCTTAGAGCTTGAGAAAAGAGCACTTTTTATAGTATTGATGCTTATTATTTTGGTTGCAAGTTTAAATATAGTAAGTTCTTTATTGATGATAGTAATGAATCGTCGCAGTGAAATAGCACTTTTACTTGCCCTAGGTGCAAGCAAAAATGAGGTAAAAAAGAGTTTTTTTGCTTTAGGTATGCTTATTGGTGGTGGTGGTATGATAGTGGGTGTGGTACTTGCGTTTTTTGCTTTATGGCTTTTAGGAAATTTTGATATTGTAACTTTACCTGCTGATGTTTATGGAACCAGTAAATTACCACTTGATTTGTCTTTAATGGATTTTTCTTTAACCATTGTGGGTGCTTTAATAATCATAGCTTTATCGTCTTTTTATCCTGCAAAAAAAGCAACTCAAATTAACATTTTAGATACTTTAAGAAATGAATAAATTGTAATTTTGGAGATTTTTATTGTCTTTGTTTATCCAAAAAAATAAGAATTTTAAACCTTTAAAACCTCTATCAAAGTCAAAAATAATCACTAATTTAATTCTTTTGATTTTATTTTTAATATTGTTTTGTTATTGTAGTTTTAGTATAAGTGCTTATCATTTTGATTTTAGTGCAATTGCGACCTATAAAGAAAAATTTCTTCAAGGTTTTTTAAATACTTTAATAATCAGTTTTTTTTCTTTATTACTGAGTATAATTTTGGGTGGAGTTTTTTGTGCTTTTTCTTTAAGTTCAATTGTTTTTTTAAGATTTTTATCTACATTTTACATAGAGCTTATCAGAGGAACCCCTTTACTAGTGCAGGTATTATTGATATATTATATCGTTGCAAATAATTTAGGACTTGATAATCGATATGTGGCTGGAGTTATTATTTTATCATGTTTTTCTGCTGCTTACTTAGCTGAAATATTTAGAGCTGGAATTTTAAGTATTTCTATATCTCAGCTTGAGAGCGCTAGGGCTTTAGGGTTAAAAGAGATGCAGGTTTTTGCGTATGTAATTTTTCCCCAAGCTTTAAAAAATATTTTAGCACCGCTGAGTGGACAATTTGCAAATTTAATTAAAGATAGTTCCTTATTAAGTGTTATTGCTGCAAATGAATTAACCCAAAGTGCGCAAGAGATAAATTCTTATACTTTTGCTACTCTTGAAGCTTATGTAATTTTGGCTATTACATATCTTGTTTTGACTTTACCTATAAGTATATTTTCTCGTTATTTGGAGAGAAAATGCCAAAAATGATTTAAAAAAGCTTGACAAATAGAGCTAATTTTGGCATAATCACATTTTTATTTCAGAAAATGTCTCGTTAGCTCAGCTGGTAGAGCATCTCCCTTTTAAGGAGGGGGCCGTTGGTTCGAATCCAACACGGGACACCATTATAAAGGTCGCTTAGCTCAGTTGGTAGAGCGCCACCCTTACAAGGTGGATGTCATAAGTTCGAGTCTTATAGTGACCACCATTTTATAAAATCATAAATAGGTTTTATAATCTCTACTTCTTTACTTTGGATGCAGCGGTAGTTCAGCTGGTTAGAATGCCGCCCTGTCACGGCGGAGGTCGCGGGTTCGAGCCCCGTCCGCTGCGCCA
Source organism: Campylobacter sp. CFSAN093229 (assembly GCF_011068225.1). Taxonomy (NCBI): domain Bacteria; kingdom Pseudomonadati; phylum Campylobacterota; class Epsilonproteobacteria; order Campylobacterales; family Campylobacteraceae; genus Campylobacter; species Campylobacter sp. CFSAN093229. The sequence continues at coordinate 26,177 of NZ_JAAMXB010000004.1, forward strand.
TCTTGTCTCGTTAGCTCAGCCGGTAGAGCATCTCCCTTTTAAGGAGGGGGCCGTTGGTTCGAATCCAACACGGGACACCATTTTTATTGTTAGGGTTATGACCCTTTCGTCTAGTGGCCCAGGACAACACTCTCTCTGTGTGGAAACAGAGGTTCAAATCCTCTAGGGGTCGCCAATCATAGGTCGCTTAGCTCAGTTGGTAGAGCGCCACCCTTACAAGGTGGATGTCATAAGTTCGAGTCTTATAGTGACCACCATTTTATAAAATCATAAATAGGTTTTATAATCTCTACTTCTTTACTTTGGATGCAGCGGTAGTTCAGCTGGTTAGAATGCCGCCCTGTCACGGCGGAGGTCGCGGGTTCGAGCCCCGTCCGCTGCGCCATCTTGCTTGGTAACAATTTTATAAGTATAATTTGCAAAATAATAAAAAATAGAACTAAGGAAAAAAATGCTTATTATTGGACATAAATTATTAAAAAATTTAGATTTTTCTTTTATTGAAAGTGTTGAAGAAGTTAAAGGTAATAAAGTTTATTGTATTGTTTATGATGAAAAATTGATTTCTTATTTAAGTCAAAATGATTTTGAATTTGCTATTTTAGTTCAAAATAAAGACGAGATATTTTTAGCCAATGCTTTAGGAGCTAAGTTTTTGCTTTGTAATGATAAAAAACTTGTAAAATTTGCTAGCAAGGTTGCAGAATTTTATGTTTTTGATAGTAGGGTTTTAATGATTGTTGATAAATTAGAGAATTTTAAAAAATTTTATAAATTAAAAATCGATGGAATTATTTTAAAAGATAATATAGATAATTTTCCTAAAAACTGATAAATTCTTTTGTAAAATAAGTGCTAATTGACGAGGTTTAAATAATGCAAAAAAAATCTTTTTTGAAAATTTACGGATTAATTCCTTTTTTACTTATAGCATTCATCAATGCTTTTGTGGATTTGGGACATAAAATTATTATTCAAAATACTATTTATAAGGCCTATGAAGGAAGTGAGCAGTTATTTTTAAATACTATAGTTAATGCTTTGATTTTACTTCCTTTTATTCTCATTCTTTCTCCCTCAGGTTTTTTAGCGGATAAATATTCAAAAAATATTATAATGAAAATTTCAGCAATTTTCAATGTTATACTCACTTTAATAATTTGCATTTGTTACTATAGCGGTGCTTTTTGGATGGCTTTTATTTTTACTTTTATAATGGGAGTACAAGCAGCGATTTATTCACCAAGCAAATACGGTTTTATCAAAGAACTTGTAGGAAAAGACTTTCTTGCTATGGGCAATGGTGTAATTAATGCAGTAAGCATTATGGCAATCTTAGCAGGAATGGCTTTATTTTCTTTAAGTTTTGAAAGTCTTTATAGTTCTACGTATAATCAAACAGATGAAATTTTAAAAGAAGTAGCGCCTTTAGGAATTGTGCTAATTTTATTTTCTTGTATTGAAGTATTTTTTGCGTGGCGTTTACCTAAGCTCAAACAAACAAATAAAGATTTAGTTTTTAATAAAAAAGATTATATCCGTGGAAAACTTCTAATAAATAATCTTAAGCTTGTTTTTAAAAATAAAACTATTTGGCTTTGCATAATAGGAATTTCATTTTTTTGGGCTATATCTCAACTTTATCTTGTCAGCTTTCCTGTCTTTGCTAAAAATGAACTTTTTATAGAAAATACTTTTTATGTGCAAATTTCACTCGCTTTTTCTGGCATAGGAGTGATTTTAGGCTCTTTAGTAGCTGGTAAATTTTCAAAAAATTATATAGAACTTGGACTTATTCCACTTGGTGCATTGGGTATGTTTTTAATGGCTTTTTTAATGCCTTATTTTATAAGTTTATTAAGTTATAGTTTTTTATTTTTCTTTTTTGGATTTTGCGGAGCTCTTTTTATCATTCCTTTAAATACTTTAATCCAATTTCATGCCAAAGAAAATGAATTGGGGCAAATTCTTGCAGGAAACAATTTTTTTCAAAATATTGCCATGTTAGGATTTTTACTCTTAGCAACTTTATTTGCAAAATTTGAAATCAATGTGGTTTATTTATTTTATTTTATTACTTTAGTAACCTTTATAGGAAGTTTTTATATACTTTTAAAACTTCCCTTTTCTTTAGTGCGTATACTTTTAAGCATAGCTTTTTTGCAACGATACCGCTTACTTGTAGAAGGTTTTGAAAATATACCAGAAAAAGGTGGAGCTTTGCTTTTGGGTAATCATATTTCTTTTATTGATTGGGCTGTTGTGCAAATGGCAATTCCAAGAAAAATTTATTTTGTTATGGAAAGAAGTATTTATTCTAAATGGTATATTAAAATTTTTCTTGATAAATTTGATATTATTCCTGTATCAAGTACAGGAAGTAAGACGAGTTTAGAACTGATAGCAAAGCATATCAAAGAAGGTAATTTAGTTTGCTTGTTTCCTGAAGGTACGCTTTCAAGACATGGACAATTAAATGAATTTAAAGCAGGATTTGAATTAGCTTGTGAATATTTAAGCGAAGATGATGGAAAAATTATTCCTTTTTATATAAGAGGACTTTGGGGTAGCGCTTTTTCAAGAAGCGATGAAGAATTTTCAGCAAGAAACCGCACTTTAAATAAAAGAAAAATTGCTATAGCTTTTGGTAAAGCTATGCCTTTGCATTCTAAAAAAGATGAAGTTAAAGCTAAAGTTTTTGAACTTTCTTTTATGGCTTGGAAATCACAATGCGAAGCTATGCATACTATAGCAAGAGCTTGGATAGATACAGCTAAAAAAAATCTAAATCAAATAGCTATTATCGATACACTAGCTGGAGATATTTCTTATAGAAAAATGTTGAGTCTTAGTTTAATTCTTAATTTTTTTATTAAAAGAAAATCCAAAGAATTAAACATTAACCCTCAGCGTGGAAGTTACGCTCCTAAAGAGGAAGCTATAGGAATTTTATTACCTGCTTCTTTTGCAAGTTCTTTAACCAATCTATCTGTTTTAATCGCAGAAAAAATTGCAGTAAATCTTAATTTTACTGCTGGAGAAAAAGCTCTAAAAGCAGCTATAAAAAATGCGCAAATTTCACAAATTTATACTTCTAAAACTTTTTTAGAAAAATTAGCAAATAAAGGTATAAACCTAAATTTCGATACAAATATACATTTAATTTATTTTGAAGATATTGTAGAAGATTTTAAAATGCAAAAAACTAAAATTTTTAGCATGATGTTGGCAGTTAGTATTATACCTAGTTTTATACTCAAAAGCATCTTCACTCCTTCAAAAAACAATCTTGCCATCGCAGCTATTTTATTTAGTAGCGGAAGTGAGGGTTCTCCAAAAGGTGTTATGCTCAATAACCGTAATATTTTAAGCAATATAGCACAAATTTCTGATGTGCTTTGCACAAGAAACAATGATGTCATTCTCTCATCTTTACCACCTTTTCATGCTTTTGGACTTACTGTAACTACATTTTTGCCTTTGCTTGAAGGTATTAAAAGTATCACTTTTGCAGATCCAACTGATGCCTTAGGGGTTGCCAAAGCTGTTGCTAAAAATAATATCACTATTATGTGTGGAACTTCAACCTTTTTAGGAATTTATGCAAGAAATAAAAAACTTGATGCTTTAATGTTTGAAAGCTTAAGAATAGTTGTATCAGGTGCTGAAAAACTAAAAAATGAAGTAAGAACTGCTTTTGAAATGAAGTTTAAAAAAAGCATTTTTGAAGGTTATGGAGCTACGGAAACTACACCTGTAGCGAGTGTAAATTTACCAAATCGTTTTGATGCGGATTATTGGCTTATACATCGTGCCAATAAAGAAGGAAGTGTAGGAATGCCTCTGCCTGGAACTGCGGTACGTATTGTTGATCCAAATAATTATGAAAATTTAAAAACAAATGAAGATGGACTCATACTTATAGGCGGTCATCAAGTTATGGTAGGCTATCTTAATGACAAAGAAAAAACCGATGAAGTGATTAAAGAAATTGATGGTATAAGATGGTACAACACGGGAGATAAAGGGCATTTAGATGAAGATGGTTTTTTATATATTGTCGATCGTTATTCTCGCTTTGCAAAAATTGGCGGAGAGATGATTTCTTTGGGTGCAATAGAAGAAGAAATTGCCAAATTCATAGACACTGAAGTGGTCCAATTTTGTGCCACATCTTTAGAAGATGAGAAAAAAGGAGAACAAATTGTTTTACTCATAGAATGTAATAATGAAATTTTTGAAAGAGTATGTGAGGCTATAAAAAATTCTAATATACCTACACTTTTTAAACTTAGATATTATTTTCAAATAGAAAAAATTCCCCTCCTAGGTTCAGGAAAAGTTGATCTTAAAAAAGTTAAAGAATTAGCTAAAAATTTAGCCATATAATTTGAGCTTATAACAAAGCCCAAATTAAAATTGGCATAGAAACAAAAGCAAAAAGAACTCCAAAGGCTACAGCACTTACGGCTAAATTACTATCTAGTTTAGCTTTCATTACCATAGCTCCTGCTAAAGTCATAGTAGGAGCTGCACTTTCTATAATAGCAACGATAGTAGAATCTTTTAATTCTAAATTAAATATTTTTAAACAAAATACAAAAAATAAAGGAGCTAAAATCATTTTAGCAAAGATGACAATTACTGTAGGTTTGTAAGAGGTTTTAATCGCCATAAAGCCAAGTCCTAAACCTATAGCAAAAAGTGCGACAGGGGTTGCAGAAGCACCAAATAAACGAATAGGAGAGAAAATAAATTCAGGTAAAGTAATCAATTTACACAAAAAACCAAAAAGCAAAGCTAAAAAAGGTGGAAAGCTAAGAATTTTTTTAACATTAGCAAGCAAACTGACTTTTTCTCCATTTCCCAAAGAAAGTATAAAAGGTCCAAAAAGTGATATAGGTAAAGTTGTGGCTAAAGCATCGTAAAATATAACTTCAGCACTAAATTGTGGGTCATTAAATACACCAGCAACAATAGGCATACCCACAAATATAGTATTTCCAAAACAAGAAAGCAAAAACATACTGACTAAAGTTACTTTAGAAAAATGAAAAACTTTTCCAATAAGAATAGCAAAAAAAGCTGCTAATATACAGCTAAACAATCCAATAAAAATAAAAATAATCAATGAAAAATCAAAATTTAAATGATATGCTTTATCGAAAATCAAACAAGGTAAAGCAAAAATAATAGCAAAATCTAAAAAAGTCCTAGCTTGTTTTTGCTTTAAAACACCAATTCTTTTGGCAAAATATCCGCCTGCAAGTAAAATAAAAATTGTAAATAATGGTATAAAAACAAACATTGAATAATTCTTTTTAAGGGATGGTTTTTGAAAACGGATAAAATTATATTCTTTATGGTTAAAAAAAATCTTAATATTTTTTAAGTTTTTTAAAAAAACTAATATTTTTTATTTTTTGTAACTTTAAGAAATTGTAAGTTGAAATTTGATTTTAAATAGTTAGTATTTTAAGTTGAATGATTATAATTTTAAATAATGGTGCGGTTTAATCTTAATTAAAATACTATATATTGTATTTAGAATGATATAAAAACAATAAGTTAATATAGCTTTTGTTTTTAATTTTTGAATATTTTTAAACTTATTTAGGCGGAGATCATCTACTTTAGTTATTTTTATTTTTAATATTCACGCAATAAGACAGATTTATTTTGAAAGTTTATCTTATTGCTTTTCTTATTTTCACTGTGCATCATTTGAATTTGAAATTATTTTTTTCAATTTCTTTAAGGTTATATAGCGGTTTTTTCACATTTGCACTGATTTTGTATTTTTTAATAATAAGGTTTCAAATAGTTCAGTATCTATAAATATTCAATGGTCAGGATAATCGTTGTAAAAATTGGGATATGTTTGGCGGACTACTTGGTGGTGGATGTTGTGATAAGGATAATGTATTTTTAGGACTTGTAGCTTGTAAAGAAGATGAGAAAAAGCTTGCTAAATTAAACGATGCAGGAAAATGTCATGAAGTAGGAACTTATTGTTCTAAAAAGGTTAGTTTAGGTTTTACTAAAATTTGCGTTGAAAAAAAGAAAAGTTTTTGTTGCTTCAATTCTAAATTAGGAAGAATTTTCAATGAACAAGGATGCCCTCAGCTTGGAAAAGGGTGGGGTAGTGAGGAAGGTCCGCAATGCAAAGGCTTCACTCCTGAAGAATTTCAAAAATTAGATTTTAGTGAAATTGATTTAAGTGAGTTCATTGCTGATATTGTAGGAAGTTTTGACACAGGAAAAATACAAGCTGATTCTGTGAAAATACAAGAAAAGATTCAAAACAATATCGAGAATGCAACGAAAAAACCTACAAATTAAAAAATAAAATAAATTATTAGAAAGGAGATAATTTTAGTTAAAAGTTTGTTTGGTGTAAGCCACAAGGGGAAACTTACCCCCAAAGGGGCAAGGCTAATAAGCCTTGACAGTAATTATACAAATTAGTATAATTATAAGTATGAGTCGTGTCATATAGTTCACCCCCTTTCTAGGGCGTGATTATGCCACAGGGTTGCAGCCTTGTGGCAAAACCCTTAATGCAATTATACCAAATAAACTCTTTAACTTCTTAAAACAGTCCATGAAAAGATTTTACTTGTTATTCCTTAGCACTTTGTTTTTTGCACCTTCATTTTTATTTGGTGCAACTGAAATAGCTAATAGCAATTTAATTTATACTTGGGGTTATGGCGATGTAATGAATGAAATCATGCAAGCGGTTAAAGGTATAACCACTGAAACAGGTTATATCGTTAAAGCAGCCTTAGCTATTTCATTATTGCTTTTTAGTATCAAAAAAGCAATGGATGGACAAACAAACCCTGTGTTTGAACTTGGAAAAAATGTTTATGCTTTTTGTTGTAGTGTGGCACATGTTTTTAAGGGCGCCAAATGACAATAATCACCGCTTCATGATTCACGATGAAGTCGCTAGTAAAGATTATGTCATTTCTCAAATTCCTATAGGTATAGGAAAAAGCTTTGCATTAATGACACAATTTGAGAAGGTTATCCTAGAAGCCATGGAAAAACATTTTTCAACTCCACAATCTACAAATTTCTCTAATGCAGGTTTAGGTTTTTCACTTCAAGTGATGAGTACTTTACCAAGTGTAAAGCTTTCGGCTATTGATGCAACTTTACAAAAAAATATTGATTTTTACTTTAGAAACTGCGTTTCAGTAGGCATCTTGCTTAATCAACAAGGTAGAAATCTTTTTCAAAACTCTGATAATTTAATGCAAGATCTTTTTACAAACATAGGCAATGGCTCTCAGCTTACTCCTTTGTTTAAAAATAACAATAATATTGAAGAACAAAGTGTTGCGCCTTGTTCTGATGCAGGTCCTCAAATCGTTGAAATGATTCAAAACGATACAGATGAAGCTATGAAGATCCATGCTGCTTTGCTTGGCATGGCGAATGATATGGCAAATTATGAGCAAAAGTTCTTAGGCGCTGCACAAATCTATAACGAACAAGCTGTAAGTGCTAGATCTTATTTACAGCAATCCATGATAATGCTTGCTTCTCAAGATGCAATCATTAATACCGCTAAATCAGTAGGTTTAAATCCTGCTTCTGTGGCTGCAAATACTGCTTATGCGGATCAGCAATTTTACGCAAGTATGCAAGCACAAGGACACATGGCACAAACTTATTTGCCTTTAGCTAAAGCTTATTTAACAGCTATTATCATAGGTTTATCTTGGCTTGTTGCTTTGCTTTCTATTGTATTTGGCTCTTACGCTCATATTAAGATGTTTTTTACTCTGTGTATTTGGATAGTGCTTTGGACTCCTATACTTTGTATTATTAATTTTATAAATGATTTTAATCTTATGAATGTTGCACAAGTAATAACAGGTGGAAAAGCAGCTTTAAGCTTAGGAGATAACATGCTTATATTTAAAGAAGTAGCAAATAGATCAAATTTCATGAATTATCTTGTAATGAGTACTCCTGTTTTAGCTTATGCTATAGCTAAAGCAAGTGAGCAAGGATTTATAACTTTTGCTTCTGGGTTATCTCAAGCTCTAACAGGTGCTTCAAGAGCTGCTGGAAGCTTTGCAAATCAGCAAGCCTTATCTACACAAACTAACATTGCTGCTCCTAGGGGAGATGAAGTTTGGGCGATGAATGCAGGTGTAGCATCACTTCAATATGCAAGAAATATAGATGGTGCGGTTACTAAATTTAATACTCAATCAGTTATGGGTGACAATACAAAGAATTCTGAAATCTCTAATGCAAATATGACAGGAACAAATGTTGATGGTATGATGTCAGGTGCCAAACTTAGTGCAGGAGCTATGACAACTATTAATAGCGTATCTCAAGCAAATTCTGATGCTTGGAATAAAAACTTTAATGATCAATATTCGCATATGAGTCAAAGCGGTAGAGCTAGTGCATTAAATGAAGCTAAAGGATTTATGGAGAAAGGAGATGAAGCATTTAAGAAGGCTTTTGCAAATAATATTGGACAAGAGATTCAAAATAGAACTGATTTAACTAGCGAAGAAAAGGCGGAAATTGCATTAGCAGCTTCTGCTCATGCAGGTTTTAGCGTTCTTGGAAATGGTGCTGAAATTCAATCAAGTGCGAGTTCAAAAAGAGGTATAGGAAATGTTGAAACTTTTTCAGAAGCTCAAAAAGCTGCATATAATGAAATAATGGAAAGAGCTTCTCTTAAAACTCTATCTATCACAAAAGGTATGGATTCTTCTTGGAGCAATACGCTTTTAGGTGGCGATTCTACAGCTTATTCAAAAATAGTTGGATATGCTCAAAGCTATACCCAAACAGAACAAGGTATTCAATCTGTCAGTACTAATAATATTGACAATACACTTAATGTGGTTGCAAGAGATCTTGCTGCAGGAGATAATAAAGACTTTAGCAGCCTTAATACAGCTCAACAAAATGAATACTTTGCAAAAGCAGGTAATTATGTATCCGATATGATTAAGAATGATCCTGCACAACTTGCACAGTATAATAGTCAATATGGCGCTCAAAGCATTGTTAGTCCAAATAATACTACTATGCCACACGCTGCAGGTATGAATTTTAAAACTGTTGATGGATCAGAAAAAAGTGTTTTAACTCAATCTAATTTAAACCAAGATCAAGTAAATAAAAGCAGTAAAAGAACAAGCAATACTACAACAATGCCAGATAGTCAAGAAGTTAAGGGTGTAGCAGTCAAATCTAATTTAAACAATGAAGTTGGAGAAAAAATTAAAAAAGCCAATCATCTAATAGATGGAAAAGCAGGAGATCCTGCTATACACTAAGATTAATTGAGATTAATTTCTCAATTAATCTTCATTGGAATATAAATTGTTATAAAAAGGATTAGACAGCGAAAGGGTTGAATATTTTGATATTCCGCTTTGTTTGAAATGCGTATCATAACAGTTGTCTCTTTTAGGATAAGTTTTTTTGAACGGTTTATTTGTGGCGTTTATTAAAAGTAATACTAAAAATAAACACACTAAACTAATTATAAAACTTAAAATTATATGTTTAATGCCTATATTATAAATATTTATTAATAAACAGCTTAATAATATCAAAGCAAACATTACTGCTACTCCTAATCCTATTGCTATTTTATTTATTAATTTCATTTTTGGTGATTTCATATTTACTGCTTTATCCATCTTTATTCCTTTCAATTATAACTTATTCATATTTTTAATAAAATTATACCATATTTTAATAATTTTTGCAAGTTTTTTTGCTATAAAATGCCTATTTTTTAGGGGTTTTAACGGGTTTCTTTTTTTATTTAACTATGTCAATTTTTAAGTGCTTATTTTATAAGACTTTATAGCGCTATTTGCAAGATCGGCTAAGAATTTACTTCTATTATCGCTTATTGTATCTATTGCCTCTACTAAGCTTTTAGGCAAGGTAATATTAATTCTAATTTTTGCTTCATTATCAATAGGTTCTTTAATATAATCACCTTTTTCAAGCATAACTTCTAATGCTCCTTTAAATGCTTCTTTGAGATCTTTTAAGGCTTCTATTTCATTTTCACCATCTCCCATAATATAAGGGAAATCTTTATATCTTGCAAAATATCCTCCGCCATCTTTTTCATCAAGTTTTTTTATAATAATTTCATAAGGTAGATTAAGATAGTAATCTAAGTCTTTCATCATTCATTCTCCTGTTATAGCTTTTAAAACCATTTTGACATATATAGCCTTTATAGGGCGTTTAAATGGAATAGTAATAAGATCACATTCTTTTTTTCTAAATTGATAATGTGATCCGCCTTTATTAAAACATTCATAACCTTCGCTTTCTAATAAAATCTTAAGCGTTTCAAAGCGCACATTGTTAGGATTATTTTTTAATTTTATCTTTTTTACTCACTATAATATCCTTATGAGTATGTATTATACACACTTTTTATTAAGTATCACTTATAAACCGAACGCAATTCTTTTAATCTTACTCTCTTTGTATATTTAATTAAAAGTATTAAGACTGGGATTATTTAGCTGTGTTTTGAAACGGATTTCTTTTTTATTTGACTTGGAAAAATGAATGAGAATTTGTAGTTTCATGTACTAACAAAGGCAAGGGGCTTCTCTGCCCCTGCGGTTTTGTTAGAAAAATACTTCAACTTTAAGCTTAAAAAACCTAAAATTTAGGTATAATCTCACAAAACGCTTACTATGTCGTTTCATAGTTAGTCTTGATTGATAAATTTCCGCCAAGAGTGAAAACTCAAGGCGGATTTTTTATTATAGTGAATCTTGTTTTTTGCTTTTCTAATTTTTTGCCAATCTTTTCTATTTTTTTGTAAAAGTATTTTTGCTATGAATTTCTCGTAACCGAAAGCCACTTCTCTTTCGGTTAAATGTTTTTTAGTATAAATGTATTAAGCTTAGACTAAGCGTGGTTTTTATAAAATTTTTCAATGGTTATATCAAATGAGCTTGATTATCTCATTAATTAATTCTAAGACAAGAACTAAAAATTCAATGATCTTACTCATCATGTCTCTTTCTTGCAACCGAAAGAGTAGCCATGCCTAATATGCTTTAATTATAGTATTTTTGAATAAATATTTTATCATCTTATTGATTATTTGTGTGATAGAATTTCCTTTCCGCAAATCAATGCACCTTAATACTTTTAGTCTCTTGTTAATTTTCTTATTTTTGGATATCTTTATAATCAAATACAAAAAACTTCTTATAAAAATAGTTTTTATCTTTTTTATTATGTCTTTTTGTGTAAGCATTTAAAATAAACTCCTTAAGCTAATTTCTCCTAACTTTTTAAAACAAAAAATAAAAAGTTAGGAGAAAAGTTAGGGAAAAATTTTTAAAATGGATTTTAACGGAAAAATTTAATTTAGATTTTAGATAGTTTTAAAGTCCTATTTTATAGATATTTTTTAAGTTTTATATTTATGTTAATTTATGTAGTTAGCAGTATAAATGGTGCGGTTAGCGAGATTTGAACTCGCACACGCAGAGCGCACCACCCCCTCAAGATGGCGTGTCTACCAATTCCACCATAACCGCATAGAAAAAAGCCCAAAAAAGGGCTTTAATAAGTTTTATTGTAAAACTATAAAAGGATTTGCATAAAGTGCTATTAGCGCGATAACAAGAGCATAGATAACTTGTGCTTCAATCATCGCTAAAGCGATAAACATAGTTGTCATTAATTTTGGCCCAAGACCAGGGTTTCTAGCTGTTCCTGCAATTGTTGCCGCTGCAGTATTACCCATACCGATAGCACCACCAAGTGCTGCAACACCAAGACCTAAGCCTGCTGCAAGAACTGAAAATGCTTTAATCCATACATTAATAGCTTCTTGTTCTACTGGAGCGTTAGTTTCAGCTGCAAAAGCTACTGCTGCACATGCTAATAATAAAAAAAGAACTTTTTTCATTATCTTAACCTTTCTATAAAAAAAATTTTTTCAATTTTTAAATCAGTTCGGCTTGCGTATCCCTACTTAAGACTTAAAAATAAAGCCGAATTATAACCAAAAGTATCTTTATTTTTATTGAAATTTACAAAAATTCACATTTTTGATTTAAATTTGATTGTTTTCAATAAAGCTTAAAAGTTTTTTTGCTTTAATAATATTTTAAAATAATTTTTAAGTTAAGGTTGCAACATTGAGTTCTAAATTTTCAAAAATAGGTTTCATTTTAGCGGTAGCAGGTTCAGCGGTGGGCTTGGGTAATGCTTGGAAATTTCCAACACTAGTAGGTCAAAGTGGTGGATCTGCTTTTATCTTGCTTTATATAATTCTTACTTTGGGTGTAGGTTTTGTGATATTTTTAGCTGAGCTTAGCATAGGAAAAATTAGTGAAAAAGATCCGGTTAATGCCTATGAAAAGTTAGCACCTTCAAATAAAAAAGCTTGGTCTTATGTTGGTTTTACTATGATAGGGGCGATTTTAATAGTTTCTTTTTATACCTTGGTGATTGGCTGGATAGTTAAATATGTGTTTTTAAGTATCACTGGAAATTTGCCTATGGATCTAGAAGTAAGTAAAGCGCAGTTTGGATTTTTTACAAGCGAGGATTTTTTAAGTCAGTTTATTTGTTTTACTTTGGTTTTTTTATGTGTTTTTTATATTGTTTCTAAAGGTGTTAAGAATGGGATTGAAAAATTAAATGTTTGGATGATGCCTTCATTATTTATTTTACTAATCTTGATGCTTGTTTATGCTATTAGTAAAGATGGTTTTATGATGGCGGTTAAATTTCTTTTTGTACCTGATTTTTCCAAAATCAACACCTCAAATGTTCTTGAAGCCTTAGGACTTGCTTTTTTTAGTCTTTCTTTGGGTGTTGGAACGATTATTACTTATTCTGCTAGTCTGCCTGATAAAACCAATTTTATTACCAGTACTTTAAATATTATTTTTATCAATCTTTTAGTTGGTTTATTAATGGGTTTGGTTGTTTTTACTTTTATCTTTGAATTTGGTTACAATCCTAATCAGCAAGGACCAGGACTTGTTTTTATTTCCTTGGCTACTTTATTTGAAAAGATTGGAGTGATTGGTTGTATTTTTGGAGCAGCATTTTTTATTTCTTTAATCTTTGCTGGTATTACTTCAGCTGTTTCAATGATAGAGCCTTTTGCTTTTTATCTTATTAATACTTTTGACATGAGTCGTAAAAAAGCTTTGATTTTAATAGGAATTGTTGTTTATATTTTAGGAATGTTGTGTATTTTATCTTCTTTAAAAAGTACTCAGTTTGGATTTTTTGGAATGAGTTTTTTTGATTTGCTTGATAGTATTTCAAGTAAGGTTATTATGCCTTTAGGTGGAATTTTGGCAGCTATTTTTGTGGGATTTGTGATGAAAAAAGAAGCTTTAAAAATTTTATTTGAACCTTATATGAGGGGTATATTTTTTGAACTTTGGTATGTGTTTTTGAGATTTATTTCCCCTTTGGCTGTTGTTATAGTTATGATAGCCGCTTTTTTAAAGTGAGTTTGAAAAATAATGAGAATATATTTTTCAAAAATCGGTTTTGTATTGGCTGTTGCTGGTGGAGCCATTGGTTTAGGTAATGCTTGGAAATTTCCAACTTTAAGTGCAGAAAATGGTGGTTTTGTTTTTGTGCTTTTATATTTGTTTTTTACTTTAACCATAGGATTTAGTATTTTTTTGGCTGAAGTGGCTATGGGACGTTTAAGTAAAAGTGATCTTGCAAATGCTTATTCAAATCTTGCCATAAAATATGGCAATAGATGGCGATATGGCGGCGTTTTTATGTTAGGTGGTATTTTTGTTCTCTCTTTTTATCTAGTTATTATGGGATGGGTTTTAAAATATACTGTAGTTAGTCTTTATTATCTTCCTAAAACCTTAGATGAAGCAGCAAGTAATTTTCAGAATTTAATTACTACAAATTTGACAAGTTCTGTTTTTTTCTTCACTTTATCTTTTTTTCTTACTTTATTAATAGTATCTAAAGGTTTAATCAAAGGGATTGAAAAATTAAACGTTGTTATAATGCCTAGCTTATTTTTAATGCTTGTTTTTATGTTGTTTTATTGTATGGGATTTAAGCAAGGTTTTGCAAATGCTTTTTCTTATTTATTTTATCCTGATTTTTCACATTTTAAATTTAGCTCTATTGCCGAAGCTTTAGGGCTTGCATTTTTTACCTTATGCTTAGGAATAGGTTGTATAGTTACATATTCATCGGCTTTGGATAAAAAAACAAATTTTATAAAAAGTTCAGTGTATATTGCTTTGATTAACTTATTGATTTCTTTTATCATGGGACTTATTGTTTTTACTTTTATCTTTGAATTTGGAGCCGATCCGCATATTCAAGGAGCAGGAATTGTTTTTGTATCCTTGATGAGTTTGTTTAATCAACTTGGAGCTTTAGGCTATATTTTTGCATTTTGTTTTTTCTTAGCACTTTTTTTTGCTGGTATTACTTCAGCTGTTTCAATGATAGAGCCTTTAACTTTTTATATGATTAATAACTATCAAATTTCTCGTACTAAAGCTCTATTTTTAATAGGTTTATTTGTTTTTGTTTTTGGAATTTGTTGTATCTTGTCATTAAATTTAAATTTTTTTTCTATGTTTAGTTTTTTTGGAAAAGATTTTTTTACTTTATTGGATAAATTAACTTCAAATTTTTTACTTCCACTTGGTGCTATAGTATGCTCTATATTTGTAGGTTTTTTTATGAATAAAAAACAAATTTATAAAATTTTTTCTAAATTTATAAGTCGAAAAATTTTCTTAATTTGGTTGTTTTTTATTCGTTTTATATCGCCTATAGCAATAATTTTGGCAATGTGTTATCAAATTTTTGTATAATAATGAAAAAATATTTTTTTAAGGAAAAATAATGGCTAAAAAATTCATCGATGTAATGGATACAAGCTTTAGGGATGGTTTTCAGTCTGTTTATGGAGCTAGGGTTTTAATGGATGATTTTTTTCCTGCAGTAGAAGCAGCAAAAGAAGCAGGCATTACACATTTTGAATTTGGCGGTGGTGCTAGATTTCAAAGCTTGTATTTTTATCTTAATGAAGATGCTTTTGCCATGATGGATAGATTTAGAGCTATTGTAGGAAAAGATGCCAATCTTCAAACTTTAGCAAGAGGGGTCAATACCGTTACTTTAGACACTGGAAGTAGTGAGCTTATTGATTTGCATGCAAAACTTTTTGCAAAACACGGTACTACAACGATAAGAAATTTTGATGCCCTTAATGATGTAAATAATTTAAAATTTAGTGGTGAATGCATAGTAAAACATGGGTTAAAGCATGAAATTACTATCACTTTAATGGATTTACCGCCAAATTGTAAAGGTGCCCATGATGTGCCTTTTTATGAAAAAATTTTAAAAGAAATTTTAGCAGCAGAAATTCCTTTTCATAGTATTTGTTTCAAAGATGCAAGTGGAACTTCTAATCCAAATAAAATTTATGAAACCATTAAAATGGCTAGAAAAATTTTACCTCAAGATACACACATTAGGCTTCATACGCATGAAACTGCAGGAGTGAGTATAGCTTGCTATCTTGCAGCACTTGAAGCAGGGGTTGATGGTATTGATTTGGCTGCGGCTCCAGTAAGTGGCGGAACCTCTCAGCCTGATATTTTAACCATGATGCATGTTTTAAAAGGCAAAGATTATGATTTAGGCGGACTTGAGGAAGAAAAAATTCTAAAATACGAAGAAGTTTTAAAAGATTGTTTAAAAGAATATTTTTTACCACCTGAAGCTACTATGGTAAATCCACTTATTCCTTTTTCCCCTATGCCAGGAGGAGCTTTAACAGCAAATACACAAATGATGAGAGATAATAATATCTTAGATAAATTTCCACAAGTCATTCATGCTATGAGAGAAGTTGTAGAAAAAGGTGGATTTGGTACTTCAGTTACTCCAGTTTCTCAATTTTATTTTCAACAAGCTTTTAATAATGTGATGTTTGGATCTTGGAAAAAAATCGCAGAAGGTTATGGAAAAATGGTGCTCGGTTATTTTGGAAAAACTCCAGTTGCACCCGATGTAAACATTATTGAACTTGCTTCAAAACAGCTTAATTTAGAACCTACTACAGAGCTTGCTATTAATATAGCTGATAAAGATGAGAGTAAAAGTATAGCTTATACCAAAACCTTGCTTGAAAAAGAGAGTATAGAAACGAGTGAAGAAAATATATTTATTGCAGCAGCTTGTAAAGAAAAAGGTATAGCATTTTTAAAAGGAGAGGCAAAGGTAAATGTACGCAAATTAGCTAGTATGCCAAAACCTATGAGTGTAGATGAAAACAAATTTACCGTAGCTGTAAATGGTAACAAATATCATGTAGAGGTAAGCTATGGTTTTGATAAAGATGTTAATGTTAAAAGTGTAAAAAAAGTAGAAGAAAATAAAAATATTGTTTCTTCAAATTCAATAAGTTCTGTAGATGCTGAAAATGAAGTTTTAGCAGGTATTTCAGGTAATGTTTTTAAAATTTATGTTAACGAAGGTGAAGAAGTAAAATCAGGTCAAGCCATCATGGTTTTAGAAGCAATGAAAATGGAGATTGAAGTTAATGCTCCAAAAGATGGAATTATTTCAGAGCTTTGTATTAAAATAGGCGATACTGTTAACGAAGGCGAAGTATTAGCTATCTATAAGAATTAAAGTGAGGGAAAGATGAAAAAATTTGATAATTTAGGTTTGGATAATATAAAAGAAATTTTTCATAATTTAAGTTATGATGAATTAAATGCTCATGAAAAAGCAAATAATGAAGGTTTAAGTACGGATAATGATACTTTTTGTGTAGATACAGGGATTTTTACAGGTAGAAGTCCTAAAGATAAATATTTTGTAAAACAAGATCCATCTAGTAAGTATATTGCTTGGGGAAAGGTAAATCAGCCCATTACAAAAGAATTATTTGATAAGCTTTTGACTAAAGCAAAACAAGAATTAAGTGGAAAGAAAATTTATGTTCAAGATGCTTTTTGTGGTGCTTCTTTGCAAAGTCGCAAAGCAGTAAGATTTATTACTGAAATTGCATGGCAAGCACATTTTGTTAAAAATATGTTTATTCGCCCAAGTCAAGAAGAACTTGAGAATTTTAAAGCAGATTTTATTGTTTATAATGCTTGCAAATGTATCAATGAAGATTACAAACAAGATGGTTTAAATTCAGAGGTTTTTGTAATCTTTAATGTTGAAGAAAATATAGCGGTTATTGGTGGAACTTGGTATGGCGGAGAAATGAAAAAAGGTATTTTTTCTATGATGAATTATTGGTTGCCACTAGAAAATAAACTTTCTATGCATTGTAGTGCAAATGTCGGAGAAAAAGGCGATGTAGCGCTTTTCTTTGGACTTAGTGGCACTGGAAAAACTACGCTTTCAACCGATCCAAAAAGAAAACTTATAGGTGATGACGAACATGGTTGGGATGATGAAGGTGTGTTTAATTTTGAGGGTGGCTGTTATGCAAAAACAATCAATCTTGATCCTGAGCATGAGCCTGAAATTTATGGAGCTATTAAAAGAAATGCACTTTTGGAAAATGTAGTTTTAAGAGCTGATAAGAGTGTTGATTATGCTGATGCTTCAAAAACAGAAAATACGAGAGTTTCTTATCCTATAGAGCATATTGAAAATCATGAGCCTAGCTTAAAAGCAGGGCATCCAAAAAATATTATATTTTTAAGTGCAGATGCTTTTGGAATTTTGCCTCCGGTGAGTAAATTAAGTAAAGAGCAAGCTATGTATTATTTTTTAAGCGGTTATACAGCAAAAGTAGCTGGAACTGAGCGTGGTATAACAGAGCCTCAAGCAACTTTTTCAGCTTGCTTTGGAGAACCTTTTATGCCTTTGCATCCAACGGTTTATGCGAGATTGCTTGGTGAAAAGATTGAAAAACATGAAGTTAATGTTTATCTTGTTAATACGGGTTGGAGCGGTGGAAGCTACGGTGTGGGTAAAAGAATGAGCATTAAGGCTACTAGGGCTTGCATTAATGCTATTTTAGATGGAAGTATTACAAAATGCGAATTTGAAAATTTTGAAGTGTTTGATTTAGCTATTCCAAAAGCTTTAGAAGGTGTAGAAAGCATGCTTTTAAATCCTATAAATACTTGGTCAGATAAAAATGATTATATTGCAACAAGAGATAAATTAGCACATATGTTTATACAAAATTTCAAACGCTATGAAGATGTCAAAGAAGGCATTGAATTTAGCAAATTTGGACCAAAAATTTAAGGCGTTTAAATGAAAAATGAAATGTGGTCAGGACGCTTTAGTGGTGCAAGCGACGAGCTTTTAAAGGAATTTAATGCGAGTTTAAATGTAGATAAAACTTTGTTTAATGAAGATATACAAGGATCCATAGCACATGCTACAATGCTTGAAAGTTGTGATATTTTAAAAAAAGAAGAATTAGATGCTATTATAAAAGGCCTAGAACAAGTTAAAAGTGAAATAGAGCAAGGTAAATTTGTTTTTGATATCAAAGATGAAGATATTCATATGGCTATAGAAAAGCGTTTAAGCGAGATTATAAGTAGTGAAATTGGCGGAAGACTACATACTGCAAGAAGTAGAAATGATCAAGTGGCTACTGATTTTAAACTTTTTGTAAAAAAATCTCATATTGAACTTATAAAGCTTTTAAAAGAATTGATTCAAACCATGCTCAAACATGCTAAAGCGCATAAAAAAACTATTATGCCAAGTTTTACACATTTACAACACGCTCAGCCTGTGAGTTTTTCTTTTTATATCTTAGCTTATGCTTTTATGTTAATGCGAGATGTTAAGCGTTTGCAAAATAGCCTAGAACTTGCAGACTTTTCACCACTTGGATCTTGTGCATGTGCAGGAACAAGCTATGCTACCAATCGTGAGTTGAGTGCTAAAATTTTAGGATTTAAAGATATTATGCCAAATGCTATGGATGGAGTGAGTGATAGGGATTTTGCTCTTGATTTGCTTTATGATATAGCAGTTATTTTTACACACACTTCAAGACTTTGTGAGGAAATGATTTTATTTTCAAGCTCAGAATTTTCTTTTATAACCATAAGTGATAGTTTTTCAACGGGAAGTTCTATTATGCCTCAGAAAAAAAATCCCGATGTTTGTGAGCTTATACGTGGAAAAACAGGGCGTGTTTATGGAAATTTAATTTCTCTTTTAACTATAATGAAAGCTTTACCTTTAGCTTATAATAAAGATATGCAAGAAGATAAAGAGGGGATTTTTGATAGTGTAAAAACCGCTAAAGACAGCTTAATTATCTTAAATGCAATGTTAAAAGAAATACAAATCAACAAAGAAAATATGCTTAATGCTTGTAAAAAAGGTCATATGTTGGCTACCGATTTGGCAGATTATTTGGTGCGTGAAAAAAATATTCCTTTTAGAAAAGCACATTTTATAGTGGGAAATGTTGTTGTACAAGCTGAAGCACAAGGCATTGATATAAGTGAAATTAAAGATCTTTCAAAAATAGATCCTGTATTTGATGAAAAAGCTATGGAACTTTTAAATTTTGAATTTTCTTTAAATTCTAAGCAAAGTGAAGGCTCAAGTTCTATTGCAAGCGTAGAAAAGCAAATTCAAATTTTGGAAGGTTTTATTCAAAATTTATAAATATTGTTTAGGCTATTTTGCCTAAACATTGAATCTAAAATGCATTACATCGCCATCTAAAACGATATAGTCTTTTCCTTCAAGGCGTAGCTTTCCTGCTTCTTTGGCGCCATTTTCGCCTTTGTATTGGATATAGTCTTCATAAGAGATAACTTCAGCTTTTATGAAACCTTTTTCAAAGTCATTGTGAATTACACTTGCTGCTTTTGGTGCTTTCCAGCCTTTTTTGATTGTCCAAGAACGCACTTCAACTACACCAGCGGTAAAATAACTGATCAGTCCAAGCTTAGCAAAAGCAGTGCGTATGATTTGATCAAGACCGCTTTCGTTAACTCCTAGGGAACTTAAAAATTCATGACTTTCTTCATCACTTAATCCTACTAATTCTTCTTCGATTTTTGCACAAAGCTTGATAACTTCATGATCATTTTTTTTAGCATATTCTTTTAAAGCTTTTACATAATCATTATCTTCACTAATACCATTTTCATCAACATTTGCACCATAAATCACTTCTTTAGCAGAAAGCAGTCTTAATTCTTTGATTAAGGCTTGATAAATTTCACTTTCTTTTTCAGGGTAAGAGCTTACAGCTAAGCCTTTGTTTAAATGATCAAGTAAGGAATTTGCAAGTTCGAGACTTTCTTTAGCGCCCTTTTGATTGGCTTTGGCTTCTTTGGTGAGTTTTTCTATTTTTTTACTAAGTTGCTCAATATCTGCTAAAATAAGCTCTGTATTGATAATTTCTATATCACGTAAAGGATCAACTCCACCTTCAACATGGGTAATATTTTCTTCATCAAAACAACGTACTATATGCAAAATAACCTCAGTTTCACGTATATTTGAAAGAAATTTATTTCCCAAGCCTTCTCCTTTACTTGCACCTTTAACAAGTCCAGCGATATCTACAAATTCTATTAAAGAATGCATAATTCTTTCAGGTTTTACTATTTTAGCAAGTTCATTAAGTCTTAAATCAGGAACTTCAACCATGGCTTTATTAGGCTCTATGGTGCAGAAAGGATAGTTTGCGCTTTGGGCATTTTGTGCTTTAGTTAAAGCATTAAAAGTTGTTGATTTGCCAACATTTGGAAGTCCTACTATACCTACACTTAAACTCATTTAGCTTTCCTTAAAATTTGAATTAAATAATTAACGCACATTCTAACTCCAGCTCCACCTGCGCCAAAACTAGAATATCCCCAAGATTTTTCTGTATAAGCAGGTCCTGCTATGTCAAGATGTAGCCATTTGTCTTTATATTCTTTACGAATAAATTTATCTAAAAATAATCCTGCGGTAATTGCACCTCCGTAGCGACTAGAGGCAGTGTTGCTAACATCGGCAATATTTGATTTTATAAGTTCTCTTAAGTGAGGGTTGAAATGTAAGATTGTGGTATATTCCCCGCTTTTTTTAGAGCTTAGATAAAAATCATTTTGCAAATCTTCATTATTTCCCATAATAGCGCTTGTAAATTCACCAAGTCCTACAACACAAGCCCCAGTAAGAGTTGCCATATCGATAAGTAAATCAGGTTTTAAATCCTGTGCAAAAGAAAGGCAATCAGCTAAAACTAAGCGTCCTTCTGCATCTGTATTTCTTACCTCTATGCTTACACCTTCACGACTGATTAACACATCATCAGGCTTGTAAGCATTGCCACCTATCATATTTTCAGTTGCGCCCAAAATACAATGCACTTCTAAATCTAAAGCAAGTTCAGCTACGGCTTTTATGATTCCCATTGCTGCTGCTGCACCGCTTTTATCAGCTTTCATTGTAAGCATAAAATCAGCTGGTTTTAAGCTTAATCCACCACTATCGTAAGTTAAGCCTTTTCCAACAAATACAACACGTTTTTTTGCATTTTTGGCTTTATAGCTTAGATGAATGAGGCGTGGTGGATGTACCGAGGCACGATTTACTGCTAAAAAGGCATTCATTTTTTCTTTGGCTAAAAATTTTTCATCATAAATTTTACAAGTGATGTTTTTATTTTCTTTAGTTAAATTTTGTGCATCTTCTGCCATTTTTAAAGGGGTGTAAATTTCAGGAATTTCATTGACTATATTTTTAGTAAAATTTGTGGCATTAGCTAAAATTTCTCCACGCTCTAAACCTATCTTAGCTTCATCTTTATTAAATTTCTTACCATTTAATTCTTCGCTTGAAATAATAAATTTTTCCAAAGTACTTGTTTTTTTCTCGTTTTTATATTTGTCAAATTTATAAGCTCCAAAAAGTACGCCTTCAACCAAAGATGCAAAACTTCTAACTACACAATCTCCTATTATGCTAGGAAGTTTTACGCTTTTAATATTAAGCTTTTCAAGAGTTTTATATGCTGTGCAAAGACTTAATCTTATATCCTCATAAGCAAGGCTTTTAAGCTCTAAATAAAGCTTTTTATTGTTTAAGTCCAATAAAACACCTTCGCCTTTGTAATTATTAAGTTTAAAAAAATCTTTTTCTTTGTTGAAATTTTTTAAATTTTTATCCTGTATAAAAACAAGTTCAAAGTCTGCTTTTATAGCATCTAGTTTTTTATCGTTTAATTCAAATTTCATGATCTTTTCCTTTTATCTTTAAGTATAGCTTTTTCCATTTGTTTAAAACCAAATAATAAAAGGGATAAAAAAGCTATAATAATAATGGCTGCATAATACCAATGTTCTTCAGCCCAAGTCACCATCTTCCAAATTTGTTCTCCAAAATACCAAGCTAAAAGTATAGTGATTGATGCCCAAACCCAAGCACTAAAAAGATTGATAATAGCAAATTTTTTTGCACTATAACGCGTGATTCCTATACTCATAGGTATAATGGTTCTAAAGCCATACATATAGCGTTGTATAAAAATAATAGGCCAACCAAAACGTTGTAAAAGTAGGTGTGCTACTGCAAATTTACGCCTTTGAGTTTTTAATTTTTTTTGTATGTAGCGTTTATTATATCTTCCTATATAGAAATAAATTTGATCGCCTACAAAACCGCCAAGACCTGCTATAAATATAACAAAGCCTAAATTTACATGTCCTTGATGGGCAAAAATACCTGCTAAAATTAAAGCTAACTCTCCTTCTAAAATACACCATAAAAAAATAATAATATAAGCTAGATCTTTGTATTGGTAAAGTAAATTTTTTAAAAATTCTTCCATTTGTACCTTTCTATAGTTTTAAATTTCTAAAACACTATAAACTGAAGTAAGTTTTTCAAGTTTATTTGCTCCATTTAAATCTTTAAGATTCATTAAAAAACAAGCTTCAACACATTTTGCTCCAGCTTTTTGAATGAGTTCATATGAAGCTATAGCTGTTCCGCCAGTTGCTATTAAATCATCTATAAGTAAAACTCTTGCATTTTGAATATTTTTAAATGCATCTTTATGAAGTTCTACTTTATCGCTGCCATATTCAAGATCGTATTCACAGCTAAAGGTTTCAAAAGGGAGTTTTCCAGGTTTTCTAATAGGCACAAAAGGAAGATTAAGTTTTGCACAAATCATAGATGCAAAGATAAATCCTCTGCTTTCTGTTCCTGCTATGAAGTCTAGATTGTAATCTTTGTAGCGTTCTTTTAAATGTTTAAGTAGAAAATTTAAAGCCTCTTTGTTATTTAGTAGAGTGGTAATATCTCTAAAAATAATTCCTTTTTTTGGAAAATCAGGAATAATCCTAATGCTATCAAGCAGGTATTTTTGTTCTTCTTGTGTTAGTTTTATCATAATAATGCCTCGATTTTTGCTTCTAATTCTTTAATTCTTTGTCTTAGTTTGTCATTTTCCAAACGATATTGAGAATTTCTAGTTCTTAAAGATGTAAGGTCTGCTTTGATTTTATTAAGTTCTTCTGTGAGTATATCTATATTTCCAAGACTTCTTTGAAGTTGAATTTGTAGTTTTCTAATGACAATCTCAGTATCATCAAGATTGTTTTTGATAAAATCTTTTGATGTTTTTTCTTTATTAAGTAGAGTTTTATAGTAAAACAACATTACAATAAGATAGATAGTTGCACAAATCAATATAGTTAAAACAAGCCAGTTTGTAAACATTATATTTTTACCTCAATTTTTTGAATTCTTTGCATATGTCTCCCTTCTTCAAAAGGAGTTTGAATGAATTTTTCTATAATATCTATAGCTAATTCAACCCCGATTAATCTTCCGCCTAATGCCAAAACATTGGCATCATTATGCCTTCTTGCAAGTTCTGCACTTAAGCTTTCATGACATAATGCACAACGAATGTTTTTATGACGATTTGCTGCAATAGAAATTCCAATTCCACTTCCACAAATAAGAATGCCAAAGCTTCGTTCGCCTATTTTTTCGGCAAGTAAATGTGCATAATCAGGATAATCGCAGCTTGCGCAAGTGTTTGTTCCTAAATCGTTAAAAATTATATTTTTTTCTTTTAAAAATACGCAAATTTTTTCTTTTAATTCAAAACCAGCATGATCACTAGCAATATAAATTTTTTCCCTAAGCATTGGTTTCCTACATTACTATATAAAATAAGATAAAAACCTAATCTTATCATATTAAATCATAAAAACAGCTTTTCTTTTTTTAAAAATAAGCTTTATTTTTCTTTATATATGTTAGAATTACGTGACAAGAAAAATAAAATTTCAATAAATTAAGGGGAGAAGAAAATGAAGCTCATACTCATAGGATCTTCAACAGGTGGTCCTAATCAGCTTAAATTTCTTTTAAAGGATATTGATATAAAAAATACTTGTGTAGTTATAGCTCAACACATGAGTGCCAGTTTTATTCCATCTTTTGTGGAGCAATTTAATAAAGAAGCTTTTAGTGAAGTGTGCTTATTGAATGATAAAGAGATATTAAGCAATAAAATTTATATTTGCCCTAAAAATACTATTTTATCTGGAAATTTAAATATTGTAGCTGCTTGGCAAGATGTGGCTTCAAGCTTTAAACCGAGTGTGGATTTACTTTTTCATTCCGCTGTTTCTTTGGCAAAAACAAATAAAATACTTGCTATTATTTTAACGGGCATGGGAGATGATGGCGCAAAAGGTTTATTTGAGCTTTATAAAACAGGAGTTAGATGTTTATGCGAGAATGAAGCAGATAGCGTCGTTTATGGTATGCCAAAAAGAGCAAAAGATATGAATCCGCATTTAAAACCTATGAGCTTAAAAGAAATTAAAAAAGAAATTGTAAATTTTATTGATCAGGATTAATAAAAGGAAAATTGCATGGAAAAAAAAATAACTCCTAGCGAATTAGAACTTAATGAATTTATAAAAATTATCAACGAAATGAGCGGTATTGATTTAACCGATAAAAAAAATATACTAGCTTTAAAGTTGAATAAATTTCTTGAAGGAACTAATACTAAAAATTTTTCCGAATTTTTGGGAAAATTAAAAAGCAATAGACAACTTAAACAAGAAACTTTAGATTTTGTAACCATAGGTGAAACTTATTTTTTAAGAGAATTGGCTCAATTGAAAGAAATAATTTATTATGCCAAAAGCTTAGAAAAGAGAGTAAATATCCTAAGCGCCCCTTGTTCAAGTGGAGAAGAGGTATATTCTTTGGCATTATTGGCTGCACAGAATTTTATTAAAGATATGTATATTTTAGGCATTGATATTAATTCAAGCGTGATTGAAAAAGCAAAACTTGGAAAATATCAAGGAAGAACTTTACAGCGATTGAGCGAGAGTGAAAAAAGAAGGTTTTTTTTAGAAAGCGAAGATAAATTTTATACTATTAATAAAAATGAGCTTTGTACTTGTAAATTTGAACTTTGCAATGTTTTTGAAGAAAAATTTTCAAGATTGGGAAAATTTGATATTATAGCTTCTAGAAATATGATTATTTATTTTGATCATGAATCAAAACTAAAACTTATGGAGAGATTTCATAGAATTTTAAATGATAAAGGAAGGCTTTATGTTGGCAATGCTGATTTAATTCCAGAGACTATTTATTTTAAAAAGATTTTCTCTCCAAGAGGTGTTTACTATGAAAAAGTATAAATTCTAAAAATTACTAAAAGTTACACTTTAGAAATTTATTAGTAAAAATAAGTTACATTTTGAAGTGGTTTTCTTTATTTAATGATAAAATAATTTTAATTAATTTTATATTTAGTTAAAAATAAAGGAAAAAACTTGATTGAATTAAAAAATGTAAACAAATACTACGGAACTCATCATGTTCTAAAGAATATTAATCTTTCTGTTAAAGAAGGTGAGAAGCTTGTTATTATAGGTCCAAGTGGAAGTGGAAAAAGTACAACTATCCGTTGCATGAATGGGCTTGAAGAAGTTAGTTCAGGCGAGGTCGTAGTTAACAATCTTGTTTTAAATCATAAAAATAAAATTGAAATTTGTCGAAAATATTGTGCAATGGTTTTTCAGCATTTTAATTTATATCCACATATGACGGTTTTGCAAAATTTGACCTTAGCTCCAATGAAACTTCAAAAAAAATCTAAAAAAGAAGCTGAAGAAACAGCTTTTAAGTATTTAAAAGTCGTAGGTTTAGTGGATAAAGCAAATGTTTATCCAGCAACCCTTTCAGGCGGACAACAACAACGCGTTGCTATAGCAAGATCACTTTGTACTAAAAAACCCTATATTTTATTTGATGAACCTACTTCAGCCCTTGATCCAGAAACCATACAAGAGGTTTTAGATGTAATGAAAGAAATTTCACATCAAAGCAATACTACCATGGTGGTTGTTACACACGAAATGGGTTTTGCAAAAGAAGTAGCAGATAGGATTATTTTTATGGAAGATGGTGCTATTGTGGAAGAAAATATTCCTAGTGAATTTTTCTCAAATCCAAAAACTGAAAGAGCGCGACTCTTTTTAGGGAAAATTCTTAAAAATTAACCAAAATTGAAAGGAGAAAAAATGGTTTTTAGAAAATCTTTGTTAAAGTTGGCAGTTTTTGCTCTAGGTGCTTGTGTTGCATTTAGCAATGCTAATGCAGCAGAAGGTAAACTTGAGTCTATTAAATCTAAAGGACAATTAATAGTTGGTGTTAAAAATGATGTTCCGCATTATGCTTTACTTGATCAAGCAACAGGTGAAATTAAAGGTTTCGAAGTAGATGTTGCTAAATTGCTAGCTAAAAGTATATTGGGTGATGATAAAAAAATAAAACTAGTTGCAGTTAATGCTAAAACAAGAGGCCCTTTGCTTGATAATGGTAGTGTAGATGCAGTGATAGCAACTTTTACTATTACTCCAGAGAGAAAAAGAATTTATAATTTCTCAGAGCCTTATTATCAAGATGCTATAGGGCTTTTAGTCTTAAAAGAAAAAAAATATAAATCTTTAGCTGATATGAAAGGTGCAAATATTGGAGTGGCTCAAGCTGCAACTACAAAAAAAGCTATAGGTGAAGCTGCTAAAAAAATTGGTATTGATGTTAAATTTAGTGAATTTCCTGATTATCCAAGTATAAAAGCTGCTTTAGATGCTAAAAGAGTTGATGCGTTTTCTGTAGACAAATCAATATTGTTAGGCTATGTGGATGATAAAAGTGAAATTTTGCCAGATAGTTTTGAACCACAAAGTTATGGTATTGTAACCAAAAAAGATGATCCAGCTTTTGCAAAATATGTTGATGATTTTGTAAAAGAACATAAAAATGAAATTGATGCTTTAGCGAAAAAATGGGGTTTATAATATGAATGAAAGTGTAGGTTTTGTTGAACATTTAAGACAAATTCTTACTTCTTGGGGTTTATATGATGAAAATAGTATAAGCCCTTTTGCGGTATGGAAATTTTTAGATGCTTTGGATAATAAAGATGCTTTTATTAATGGTTTTATTTATACTTTAGAAGTAAGCATTCTTGCTTTGCTTATAGCTACAATTTTTGGAACTATAGGCGGAGTTATGGCTACAAGTAGATTTAAAATTATCAGAGCCTACACTAGAATTTACGTAGAGCTTTTTCAAAATGTTCCTTTGGTAATACAAATTTTCTTTTTGTTTTATGCCTTGCCTGTTTTAGGTATAAGACTTGATATATTTACTATTGGTGTATTGGGTGTTGGAGCTTATCACGGAGCTTATGTAAGCGAGGTGGTTAGAAGTGGAATTTTGGCTGTGCCAAGAGGTCAGTTTGAAGCTTCTGCTTCTCAAGGGTTTACTTATATTCAACAAATGCGTTATATTATAGTACCTCAAACCATTAGAATTATTTTACCACCGATGACAAATCAAATGGTAAATTTAATCAAAAATACCTCTGTATTGCTTATTGTAGGTGGAGCTGAGTTAATGCATTCTGCTGATAGCTATGCAGCTGATTATGGAAATTATGCGCCAGCTTATATATTTGCAGCGGTTTTATATTTTATAATTTGTTATCCTTTGGCTTATTTTGCAAAGGCTTATGAAAATAAATTAAAAAAAGCACATTTAACGAGATAAAGGGTTGTTAATGGAAAATGTTTTTAATGCACAAAATATTGAATTTTTAATGCAAGGTTTATTTCTGACATTAAAAATAGCCTTAGCAACTTGTATTATTTCGATTGTTTTTGGAACTTTTTTAGCTATAACTAAAAATTATGGGGATAGATTAAGTAAATTTTTAGCAGCTTGCTATATAGATATTTTTAGAAATACTCCTTTGTTATTATGGATGCTTGCAGCTTGTTTTGTTCTACCTGTATTTTTTGGACAATTTCCTCAAGCTTTTTGGGGTACTATAGGATTTTCACTTTATACGAGTTCGGTTATGGCTGAAATTATTAGAGGTGGATTAAATTCTATACCAAAAGGTCAGTTTGAAGCAGCTTATTCTCAAGGTTTTGGTAAATTTTTTACTCTTTTTTATATTATTTTACCACAAACTTTTAGAAAAATAATACCTGCTTTATTATCTCAAATTGTAACCACTGTAAAGGATACAGCTTATTTAGCGGGTTTAGGTATAGCTGAACTTACTTATAATTCAAAAACTATATTGGCAAAACTAACAAGTTTTGAAGAAATTTTAGCGATGATAGGTGTTGTTGCGGGAATTTATTTTATAATATGTTTTTCGCTTTCTATGTTGGTAAGATATTATGCCAAAAAGACAGCTTGCATTTCTTAA
This sequence comes from Campylobacter sp. CFSAN093229, assembly GCF_011068225.1. Taxonomy (NCBI): domain Bacteria; kingdom Pseudomonadati; phylum Campylobacterota; class Epsilonproteobacteria; order Campylobacterales; family Campylobacteraceae; genus Campylobacter; species Campylobacter sp. CFSAN093229. Next base: position 54,972 of record NZ_JAAMXB010000004.1, read on the forward strand.
AAAAGCTTATATTTTTATATAAGCTTTTTAAATTTACAGCAGTTTTTAACATTTTTTTTATTAAAATCTTTTGTATTAATTCATAATTTTATTGATTAAGGTTTTTTATGCGAGGTTATAAAATTTTTTCAGGCTCAGCTAATGTCGAATTTGCAAGACAAGTTTCTAAATATCTCTCCCTGCCTTTAAGTGATGCTGGAGTAAAGCGGTTTAGTGATGGAGAGATTAGCGTTCAAATTGATGAGAGTGTACGCGGAAAGGATGTTTTTATTATTCAAAGTACTTGCGCTCCTACAAACGATAATTTAATGGAACTTTTAATTCTTACAGATGCTTTGCGTCGCTCAAGTGCAAATTCAATTACGGCTATTATCCCATATTTTGGCTATGCGAGACAAGATAGAAAAGCAAATCCTAGAGTGCCAATTACTGCTAAACTTGTGGCTAATTTGATTCAAGCAGCTGGGATTGATCGCGTAGCTACGATAGATTTGCATGCAGGACAAATTCAGGGTTTTTTTGATATTCCAGTAGATAATCTTTATGGAAGTATAGTTTTTAATGATTACATTAAAGCCAAACATTTTAAAAATGCTATTATAGGAAGTCCAGATATAGGGGGTGTTGCAAGAGCTAGGAGTGTTGCAAAGCATTTAGGACTTGATATAGTTATAGTTGATAAGCGTCGTGAAAAAGCCAATGAAAGTGAAGTAATGAATATTATTGGAGATGTAAAAGATAAAGAAGTTATCTTAGTGGATGATATTATTGATACTGCTGGCACTATAGTTAAAGCCGCGGAAGCTTTAAAAGAAAAAGGTGCAAAATCTGTTATGGCTTGCTGTACTCATGCAGTTTTAAGTGGAAAAGCCTATGAGAGAATAGCAAGTGGAGCTTTAGATGAGCTTGTGGTAACAGATACTATACCTTTAAAAGAGCAATTACCAAATATTAAAGTATTAAGCGTTACACCTGTTTTTGCTGAAGTAATACGTCGTGTTTATCATAACGAAAGTGTAAATTCTCTTTTTATTTAGATTAAAAAAGCTTAAAGATTATTTTTAAGCTTTTCATTTTTATACTACTTAAAGAAACAAAAAACATATATTTTGTTAAAAATGTGAAAAAACTAAACATCTTTCTATACAATTTAATCTATAAATCTGCTATTCTTTGAAAATATTTTATTTTCTTAGGAGAAATATGACTCAGTTAAGTACTAAAATTTTATGGTTGTTTGTTGCAACTTTAGGCGCTATTTGTTTTGGTTATTTAGCTTTACAAAATGGCGAAAGTGTATCAGCGATTTATTTGGTGGTTGCTGCTGTATGTATTTATATGATAGGATATAGATTTTATGGGCGTTTTGTAGCTTATAAGGTTTTAGAACTTGATAAAAATCGTGCAACACCAGCACTTGTAGAAAATGATGGGCGTGATTTTGTGCCTACAAATAAAGCTGTATTATTTGGACATCATTTTGCTGCTATTGCAGGAGCGGGTCCATTGGTAGGACCTATCTTGGCTGCTCAAATGGGATATTTGCCTTCTATGCTTTGGATTTTAGTAGGAGGAGTTTTAGCAGGTGCTGTACATGATTTTGTTGTTCTTTTTATATCTACTCGTAGAAAAGGTAGAAGTCTTGGCGAAATGATTAAGGATGAGATGGGTAAATTTATAGGTGGAGTTGCTATGGTAGCGATTTTTGGCATTATGCTTATTATTATTGCCATTTTAGCTATGGTAGTTGTAAAAGCTTTAGCAGAATCTCCATGGGGTTTATTTACTATCGCAATGACTATTCCTATAGCAATATTTATGGGAATTTATATGCGTTTTATCCGTCCAGGTAGAGTAGGGGAGGCTTCTATAATAGGTTTTGTGCTTTTAATTTTGACTATTCATTATGGTAGCGTTGTAGCTGCTGATCCTTATTGGGTTAAAATATTTACTTTAGAAGCTCCAACTTTGGCAATTGTTATGATGGCTTATGGTTTCATTGCTTCTGTTTTACCTGTGTGGTTTTTGCTTGCTCCAAGAGATTATCTTTCAACTTTTTTGAAAATCGGTGTTATTGTGGTAATGGCTGTAGCTATTGTTTTGGTTGCTCCTGATTTACAAATGCCAAAAGCAAATACTCAGTATTTTGATGGAACAGGTCCAGTATTTGCAGGTGGAGTGTTTCCATTTTTATTTATTACCATTGCTTGTGGTGCGATCAGTGGTTTTCATGCTTTGATTTCTAGTGGAACTACTCCTAAAATGCTTGAAAACGAAACTCATGCTTTGGCTGTTGGATATGGCTCTATGCTTGCTGAAAGCGCTGTGGCGATTATGGCTTTAATTTGTGCTTGTATTTTACATCCAGGTCTTTATTTTTCTATAAACTCAAGCTCTGCTTTGATAGGAACAGATGTTGTAAATGTAGCACAAACCATTTCAAGTTGGGGATTTAGTATTGCTCCTGAAGAAATTACTACTTTAACCGCAAATATAGGAGAGCATACTATACTTTCAAGAACAGGTGGAGCTCCAACTTTTGCTATAGGTGTAGCTTTGATCTTGCATGAACTTTTTGGCGGCGTGGATTTGATGGCTTTTTGGTATCATTTTGCTATATTGTTTGAAGTTTTATTTATTTTAACAGCGGTGGATGCTGGGACAAGGGCTTGTCGTTTTATGGTGCAAGATATATTGGGTAATGTTTATAAACCTTTAGGAGATATTCATAATTATCCAGCTGGACTTTTGGCTACGGCTTTAAGTGTTGCAGGTTGGGGATATTTTCTTTATCAAGGCGCCATTGATCCTAAGGGAGGAATTTATACACTTTGGCCTCTTTTTGGCGTGAGTAATCAAATGCTTGCGGGTATGGCTTTGCTTCTTGCTACAACTATACTTGTAAAAATGGGCAAGGCAAGATATACTTGGGTTACTTTAGTACCTGCGGTATTTGTCTTAGTGGCAACTCTGTATGGAGGAATTCAAAAAATTATGCCTTATGAAGAAGGCAATAAAGTAGCAAATGCGGTAAGTCATGTAGCCGCCGTTAGCATACAAAGTCAAAAAATTAAAGATTTAGAATTTAAATTAAATAATACTAAAGATGAAAAAGAAATTTCTACAATTAAAAAAGAAATTTCAATAGCCACTCAAAGTAAAGTTGGAAATTTACTTAATGCAATTCTTTGTGTGTTCTTTATGATAGCTACCTTGCTTGTTATAATTTCTTGTATAGGAATTTGCTTAGGTAAAATTAAAATTCCTCTTAAAGAAACTAAGTATATTAAGATTGATGAATTTCAAAAAATTTAAGTATTATTATGAAAAAGCCGAAAGGTTTTTTCATCCCTTGGTGGGACTTTCTAGTTATGATAAGTATTTAGAACACATGAAACAAAAACATCCAGGAAAAATTCCAAAAACCAGAGGGGAATTTTTCAAAGAATGTCTAGATAAAAAATATAATAGTGGCGGTTTAAATAAATGCTGATAAGCTTAAAGGATAAAGTTTTATCATACAAAATAAGCTTTAAGCATTTAAAAAGCCATGAATTCTTTTAAGTTCTTCACTAATAGGCTTTTTCTTTCCATCTCTTGTAACACTTACATAAGTTACTAAAGCCGAAGTTACATTAATGCAAGAAGTACAACCTTGAGAATCCACTCTTTGAGCTGTGACTTCTACTTCAACGCTGATTGAAGTGTTGCCCACATTTACAACTTTAGAGTAGCAAGAAATTATATCGCCTATAAAAACAGGTTCTTTAAAAACTACTTTATCCATAGAGATGGTTACAACGCGTTCAGGAGAAAGTTCTCTTGCTGCGATAGCTCCTGCTAAATCGATTTGTGAAAGTATCCATCCGCCAAAAATATTTCCTGCTGGATTTGTGTCACTTGGCATAGCTACAATTTTTAATTTTGGTTCTCCCATATCTCTCATTTTTACTCCTTATTTTAAAAAATGAATTATAATTAAAAAAGTTAAAAAGGAGAATAAAAGTATGAATAATTTTAAAGAAATAGCTAAATTGGTTAGAAAATACAAAGAAAAAAATAATGCGTTATATGAGTTTTTAGACAAAGAAGATGTGGGCGAGTATTTTAGATCTTTGATTTCTTTAAGTGAGTTAAAACAAGATACAACAACTATGCTAGCCATACTTAGGCGTTTGGTTGATTTAAAGGAAGAAAATTTAGTTCAAGAGTGGAAAAAAAACAACTTTAAGGAAGATAAGATTATAGAGTTAAAACATAAGTTCTATGAAGAGGTTAGAAAGTTTTACGAAAAAGAACATCAAAATTTAATTAATGAAATAAAAGAGAAAAAACTTTTAAATAATTTTTATCAGTCCTTAATACAAGGAGTGCATAATATAGGTTTAATTATGAATATTTTTGAAATTTCTTGGACTAAAGAAATTATAGAAAAAAATAATAAAATTTTATCTACTCAATTTCCAAATTTAGATGATGCAATGGAATTTTTACGTAAAAATCATTTATATCAAAAAACTCCAGAAGGAGAAATTTGTGAGCGAAGCTATGGTGTTTTAGTTAGAATAGGAAATTTATGGAAATTTGTTCCTTATGCGAGATTTTTCGAGAATGAAATTTTAAAATTAGAATTTGCTTTTGAAAATATGATTGATCAGCTTAAAATATTTGCTAGCAACGAAGAGGAAAAAGCTTATATAGAATATTTTGAAAAATTAAAATTGGCGTTTTGTGAAAAAGATGAAGATAGAGTTATAAAAGCTTGGCAAGAAGCTGAATTTGCTTGGATGAAAGTAAAATCACCTTTACAAGTGGGACATCCTTTAGAATATTATGAAGATAATTATACTCATGCGGTGGCATTAGAATGGGATATAAGAATAGAAGATGAAAATGATTTTGATGTTTTGAAATTTGGTAATGAAATTAAAGAAAGTTTTGAACATGTTTATAAAAATATAGGACTTGAAGATTGTGAATTAGAAAAAGAAGTTTTATCTAATATAGAAAAAACTCAACTTTATATTTGCACTCCGATGATATTTTATGGTGCTGAACTTAAAGGTTTATTCTCAGCTCAAGTTGTTCCAAATGATGAGTTTGTAAGTTCTAAGGCGGGCAAAAAAATATTTGCCTTTATAAATTTTGTATATGAAAATGCTAAAACAAAGCCTTTTATGAAAATTTCTAGCGAGATTTTTGATAAAGAATTTTTGGATTTTGGAAGAAATATTTTATTTTATCAGGAAAAAATTTGGAAAAGGGTTTATGAGGTATCAACTATAGGTCATGAATTTGGTCATATATTTTTTATTGCTAATGATACCGAAAAAACAATGAATCAGAGTGGTTTTTTTAAAAATATAGAAGAATATAAAGCTACTACAGGTGGACTTATAAATTTCTTTTATCATGAACAAGATGACTTGATAATGCCTGTTTTTCATGAACTTATAAAAAGAGCTATTGGACTTATTTCTTGGCAAAGGGTTGATGAAGTTAGACCTTATTATACAGAAGGACTTATTCATCTTAGTTTGCTTTTTGAAAGTGAAGTATTGATTTTTGAAAATAATAATTTGAAGATAAATTTTGATTTAGGGCATTATGAAAAATTTAAAGAACTAACTTTAAAAAATTATCATGAATTAGCAAAATACTATGCTTTAAGACTTGATGCAAAAGAGTTTTTAAGTAGATTTTGTGAAATTGAAGATAATATTTTTCTTCCTATTATGCCTAAGTGTAAAGAATTTGTTAAATTTTATTATGATTTATACGAGAAAATTGGCAATGAAATTGATAATAGCGGAGAATTTGAAAGATATAAGAAAAAATAATAAAGTTTTTTGAAAAAAACTTAAAAAAGGCTGTTTTTTACTTGATATTGTTTTTTAAATATGCTAAAATTAGGCGTTTCAATTAAAACAAAGGAGCTTTTATGACTAAAGCAGATTTCATTTCATTAGTTGCTCAAACAGCTGGGCTAACAAAAAAAGACGCTACTACTGCTACTGATGCAGTTATTTCTACTATTACTGATGTTTTAGCTAAAGGTGATAGCATCAGTTTTATTGGTTTTGGTACTTTTTCAACTCAAGAAAGAGCTGCTAGAGAAGCTAGAGTACCAAGCACAGGAAAAACAATCAAAGTTCCTGCTACAAGAGTTGCAAAATTTAAGGTAGGTAAAAACCTTAAAGAAGCTGTTGCAAAAGCAAGCGGCAAAAAGAAAAAATAAAACTTCGGCTAGATAAATTCTAGCCTTCTTTCTTAATTAATTCAGATATTTTGTATCTTTTATTTACTTTATTTTTTTAAACTTTTATAAAACTATCATTATTAAATAAAAAAGGATATTAAAATTATGAAAGCATATGAAAAAGTAAGCGAGCTTATAGGAAATACTCCTATTATACATTTGAAAAAATTTGGTATCAATGTTTTTGCTAAATGTGAATTTTTAAATCCTAGTCATTCTATAAAAGATAGAGCAGCTTTTGAAATGATTAAAGATGCTTTAGATAGTAAAAAAATTAATCAAGATACTACAATAGTTGAAGCAACTAGTGGAAATACTGGAATTTCTTTGGCTATGATTTGTGCAGATTTGGGACTTAAATTTGTTGCTGTAATGCCTGAATCTATGAGTTTAGAAAGAAGAAAAATGATAACACTCTTTGGTGCTAGGTTAGAATTAACTCCTGCAAATTTAGGAATGAAAGGAGCGGTTGATAAAGCAAATGAAATATTATTAAATACTCCAAATTCTTTTATGGTTTCTCAATTTGAAAATATTTCAAATAAAAATGCGCATCGTAAGAATACGGCTTTAGAAATTTTAAGAGATTTGGATAATAAACTTGATATTTTTGTAGCTGGTTTTGGAACTGGCGGTACTATTAGTGGAGTTGGGGAAATACTAAAAGAAAAATTAGAAAAAGTGCATATTGTTGGAGTCGAGCCTCTAAATTCTCCATTGTTTAGCAAAGGTGAAGCGGGAAGCCATAAAATACAAGGAATAGGGGCGAATTTTATACCTGCTATTTTAAATAAAGAAATTATAGATGAAGTGATCACGGTAAGTAATGAAGATGCTATAAATACAGCCAAAGAACTTGCCAAAAGTGGTTTAATGGTAGGTATATCAAGTGGAGCAAATGTATTTGCCGCAAGTATGCTAGCAAAGAAATTTCCAGATAAAAGAATTTTAACTATGCTAAACGATACGGCTGAAAGATACCTCTCAACTGATCTTTTTGCTTAAGTATAATTATTGAGAATTTAGAAAAATTCTAAGTTCTCTTAAAATTTCTTGTGGATTTAAATCGCTAATTTCTTTATAAAAATGACCTTTTTCATCAATAAGATAAAGCATATTGCTATGTGCTATAGAATAACCCATAAAAGAATCATTTAGATCTATTTTTTGATATTGAACATTATATTGTTTTGTTATTTTTTGAAGAGTTTTTTCATCTTTTGCAATTAAGGCATCTGCTTTTGGGTAAAAGTATCGTAACCATTCGTTTGTATTGCTTAAGTTGTTATCTCTATTTGGATCTAAAGAAATAAAAAGAAGATGAGCCTTAGGATTATTGATTTGCTTTAAGGCTTTGCCTACTAAACTAAGAGTTGCCGGACAAACATCAGGGCAATAAGTGTATCCAAAATAGATAATAAGCTTATCTCCTTTAAAATCTTTTAGGGTGTTTTCCTCTTTTAAATCTGATTTTAAGATAAAATCATAAGAATTTTGATGATTTTTAATAAAAAATATTACACCTAAAATAATGGCAACTATAACTATAAACAAAATAATATTTTTTTTCATTTTTTTAGCTCAAAATCAAAATAAAACCCTATGGGTTTATTATTATCTATAAATTCTACCCTAAAACGCATAGTATCTAAAACGCAAGCAGCAAGAACTATTTTACTTTCATAGTCTGTTGAATTTAATCGATGTATTTTAGGTTTAATTTCACCCATATACATATTTAATCCATAAATTTTAATTCCTAAGTTGTTATAATTTCCTAGATTTACAATCTTTAGATTTGTAACATCTAAAGATTGTAAGGGTTTGGGATTTAGGGAAATTAAGACTTCTTTATTATTAAAACTATATGTGCAGTCTTTAACATTAAGATCGCAAGTCAATGGGGTAGAAAAATCAGCTTTTGTTATTTTTTTAGAATCTTTTATTATATAAAAATCAAAAATAATATATAAAATAGCAATAACAAAAGCAAAAGCTAGGATAAAAATAATTTTTCTCATTAATTAAAATTCTTTAGAATCAATATTTTTTAACTCTATGATTTTATGATTATTAAATTTTAAATCTAAATTTACCTTCGTGTCTTTAATAATAGGTTTTTTTAGTTTTAAAAGCATTATATGGTAACCTCCTGATTTAAGCTCTGTGCTTGAATGAGCTTTTATAATAATTTCAGGAATTTTTTGCATCATCATTTTTCCATCTTTATGTATATGTGTATGCAGCTCACTGACTTCACTGATATCGCTTTTGGCACTTATTAGAGCAATATCCTTATTAGTATTATTAAAAATGGTAAGAAAAATAGCACTATTTTGCGCATGAGGTGGAGTTTGTTTTACAAAGGCATTTTTTACCTCTATATCATTAACAGCCCAAAGATTTACAGCAAAAAGAGCACCTAAGAGAAGAATTTTTTTCATATTGTATCCTTATTTTTATAATATTAAATATTTGTTCATTATATCAAAAAATATTTTTATTTGAATATAAAATTTTGAAAATTTTTCAATGTGTGTTACCTGTTTGAAAATTTTTTTGCATAGTAACATCAAAATCAAAGAAAAAACCAGTTGGAGCATTATTGTTTAAAAATTCAACCCTAAATCTAGAATCATCGGTAATGCTTCTACCTATAAAATTTATAAGAATATCACCATTAACTATATTAAATTTAGGAATGATATCGCCTATATAGGAATTTAAACTATAAATTTTAATCTTTAAATTAGAATAATGAGGAAAATTTTTAATTTTTATAGTAGTTTTATTGAAAATTTTTATAGGTTTTGGGTAGGCTGAAACTTCAATATTTTTTTATTAAAAGAAAAAACACAATCCTGTAAATTTAAGTCACAAGTTAGAGGTTGGCATGTATTTAAGCTAAATACACTTTCTTTCTTTTTATCATATAATGCATAAAAAGCTAAAAACAAAATGCCTAAAAAAGACATTACTATAAAAAAATTTCTTATCATTATAGACAACCTTTTAAAACAAGCCTTTATGATTTATAAAAATTATATCATAAATAAGGCCGCATTGTTAATATAATTAATATTTTTTAAGAAAAAAAATATTATAATCACAAACATTTTTGACTTAAAAAATTTTGAAATACCTAAGGAAAAACATTGTTAAAACGACTTGCTTTATTAATTACACTTTCTTCATTGATGTTACATGCCTCAGATCTTGTTAAAATTTATCTTAATCAAGGGTTAGATGCTGTTGGTGTAGCGATTGAAAAAGAATTAACTCAAAAGGATTTTTGGTTAAGTGAAATAGGAGATAAAAATATTTCACTTGGATACTATGATGATAATGTTGCTATCGTGCTTACAAATAAAACAGATAAAATTCTCCGTGTTTATTCTTACGAGGACGGAAAAATAAGAAAAGATTTTGAACAAAAAGAAATAATAACTGGATTAATGGGCGATAAAAAAATAGAAGGAGATTTGAAAACGCCAGTAGGTTTTTATGAGTTAGGCCGTAAGTTTAATCCAGGTGATCCTTATTATGGTCCCTTTGCTTTTGCTACAACTTATCCAAATTTACTTGATAAAGTACAAGGAAAAACAGGTGGTGGTATTTGGATCCATGGCTATCCTTTAGATGGTTCTAGACTTGATGAATTTAAAACAAGAGGATGTATTGCTTTATTTAATAATAATTTGGAGAAATTTGCACAAGTTGTACAAGATAAAAAAGTTTTTGTTATGACAGAAGAAAAAGAAAAAATTAGAGCTAAAAAGGATCAAATAGCTAGTTTATTGGCTGATCTTTTTACATGGAAACTAGCTTGGACAAATAGTGACACTAATACCTATTTAAGTTTTTATGATGAGCAAGAATTTAAACGTTTTGATAAAATGAAATTTGAACAGTTTGCTTCCATGAAAAAATCTATTTTTTCTCGTAAAGAAGATAAAAAGATTAAATTTTCAGATATTAATATCAGCCCTTATCCGAATTTAGAAAATGAAACTATGTATAGAATTTCATTTTATGAGGATTATTACACTAAAAACTATCAGTTTAGAGGCGATAAAATTTTATACGTTAAGATAGATAGTAAAGGTAAAATGAAAATTTTAGCAGAGCAATAAATGTCTTTAATAAAAATTGATCAAAAAGCTTATGAATATAATTTAAGACATATTGCTAAAAAAATAGGGAGTTTTCAAAGATTAATTTGCGTTTTTAAAGATAATGCATATGGACATGGAGCTAAGCTTTTAGCTCCATTAGCCAAAAATTTAGGAGTTTCTTTTGTTGCTGTTAAGAGTGAAGAAGAAGCTCGAGAAATCGAAGAATTTTTTGAGAATATATTAATACTATCACATCGTCCTCATGGTAATGAAAATTCTAGATTTATTTATGCTTTAAATGATATTTCCCAAGTAAAAAAATACAAGCAAGATATAAAAATACATCTAAAAATAGATACAGGCATGCATCGCAATGGAATTTGTGTAGAAAATTTAGAACATGCTATAGATCTTATTCAAAGTAGTGATTTAAAACTTACTGGAATGTTTACACATTTTGCTAGTGCAGATGAAATGGATGGAAGTTTTTTTGTTCAAAAAGAAAATTTTCAAAAAGCTAAAAAGATAGTAAAAAAATATTTTTCAAATTTATTATTTCATTCGCATAATTCTGCAGCATTATTTAGAGGGAAAATTCCCGAAGATGAATATTGTAGAGTTGGGCTTGTTCAATTTGGATATGGGGATTCAAATTTAAAAAGAGTTTTAAGCTTGTATGCTCATAGATTAAGTCAAAGGATTTTACAAAAAGGACAGAGTATAGGATATGGAGGCATTTTTACTGCTGCAAAGGATATGGAAGTAGCGACTTATGATTTGGGTTATGCTGATGGTCTTTTCCGATACAATGGAAAAGGGGAGTTAGTGCTTGGAAATGGAAAAGCAATGCTTGGAAAGATGTCAATGGATAGTTTTTCTTGTGAAAATTCTGGCGAGGAAATTTGCGTGTTTAAAGATGCTGATATTTGGGCTGATTTTTTTCATACTATTAACTATGAAATTTTAGTAAAATTAAATCCTAACATTCAAAGAGTTCTAGTATAAATATGTTTAATATAGTTTTAGTTCACCCTAGAATACCGCAAAATACAGGTAGTATAGGTAGAATGTGTTTTAATGCTGGTTTTAAACTTCATATCGTTAAACCAACTGTTTTTGATATTTCTCAAAAGGCTGTTAGAAGAGCAGGGCTTGATTATTGGGATAAATTAGAACCCATTATTTGGGAGAATCTTGAAGAATTTTTAAATGAAAATATGATTTATAAAAATCGCTTTTTTTTCGCAACAACTAAGAGTCAAAAAGCTTATTTTGATGCAAAATTTCAGAAAAATGATTTCTTATTCTTTGGAAGTGAGAGTTATGGCTTACCTATGGAATTAATGCAATTAAATTGGGAAAATGCTATAACTATACCTATGAAATCTTATGGAAGAAGTTTAAATTTAGCTACAAGCGTTGGTATAATCTCTTATGAAGCTTTAAGACAAAATTTTAGCAATTTTGTTTCTTAAAAGTTTCAAATTTACACAATAACTTAAAACAAATAAAATCATAAAGTCCTTTTTATAGAAATTATGTTAAAGTAAAATTTAGATTATTTTTTGAGGAGTTTGGATGAATTTAGATATTATGCTAGATTTTGCCAATAAAGCGTCTGATATTATAGCTAATAAGATTGTCCCAAATACAGACATTATTATGGTAATTTTACTTATTGTTTGTGGGCTTTATTATAGTTTTTTAACTCGCTTTGTTCAGTTTCGTATGTTGAGTTCTGTATTTAAAATTCTTACAGAAAAAAACGAAGGACACACTAAAGAACATATTTCACCTTTTCAGGCATTGATGATCTCAACTGCTTCTAGAGTTGGTATAGGAAATATCGCTGGAATTTCTTTGGCATTGGCTACAGGTGGCGCTGGTGCTTTATTTTGGATGTGGGTTATGGCATTTTTTGGCGGTGCCTCAGCATTTGCTGAAAGCACCTTAGCTCAAGTTTACAAATCAAAAGATGATACAGGCGGGTTTAAAGGTGGTCCAGCTTATTATATAAAAAAAGCCTTAGGCTCACATTTTTTTGGAGCTTTTTTTGCTTTTATTCTTATTATTACTTATGCTTATGGATTTAACGGACTTCAAAGTCAAACAATGACTTCGTCTTTTAAAGTTTATTATGATATGTTTAATCCAAATGCTGCTGTAGATTTTGCATCAAGTTCTTGGCCAATGATTATTGGTATTGTTTTAACTATTTTTGGTGCATGGATGTTTTTTTCTCACCATACTAAAATAGGTAAAATTAGTTCTTTAATTGTTCCTTTTATGGCTTTAGCTTATGTTTTACTTGCTGTGATTGCTGTTTTAATGAATTTTGATAAAATTCCTTATGTGGTTCATATGATTTTACAAAGTGCTTTTGATTTTAAAGCGATTTTTGGTGGTTTTGCTGGTTCTGCCTTAGTTATAGGGATTAAAAGAGGACTTTTTTCAAATGAAGCAGGTATGGGCTCGGCACCTAATGCAGCTGCAGCAGCTTTGACAAGTCATCCAGCTAAACAAGGTGTTATACAAGCCTTTTCAGTTTTGATTGATGTTGTTGTTTGTACAAGTTCTGGATTTTTAGTTCTTTTTTCTATGGCATATTTAGGACTTGGAGAAAGTAAAATTGATGGTGGAATGCCTTTAGTTCAAGAAGCTATGCGTGAGTATTATGGTAGCTTTGGAATCCATTTTATTACTATAGCTATTGTTCTTTTTGCAATAACTTCTTTAATAGGAAATTATTATTATGCTCAAGCTAATGTTAAATATTTAACAAATTCCAAATTTGTAATGAATTTGTTTAGAATTACAGCTGTGGCTATGATTTTTATAGGCTCGCAAATGAATTTAAAACTTGCTTGGAATTTGGCTGATTTGACTATGGCTTTCATGGCAACGACAAATATTATATCTTTATTGCTTTTAGGTGGTATAGTAAATAAAGTTTTAAAAGATTTTAATACGCAACAAAAATCTGGTATAGATCCTAAATTTAATGCTAGCAAACTTGGAATTAAAAACGCTGAATGTTGGGATTAAAATTCATAAGCCTTAATGGCTTATGAATTAATGATTTAAAACCTTGTTTAAAAATTCTCTCAATCTTTCATTGCTAGGATTTTCAAATACTTCTTTAGGGCTTGCATCAACAGCAATTTTTCCTTTATCCATAAAAAATATACGATTGGCAACATTTCTAGCAAAGCCCATTTCATGAGTTACTACAAGCATAGTTAAACCTTCTTTTGCAACATCTTTCATAATGCTTAGAACCTCGCCTATCATTTCAGGATCTAGAGCTGAAGTAGGCTCATCAAATAAAATAACATCAGGATTCATCATCAAGCTTCTAGCAATAGCTATGCGTTGTTTTTGTCCGCCAGAGAGCTTATGGGGCATTATATTTTCTTTGTCTGCTAAACCCACCTTAGCAAGAAGTATTTTTGCTTTTTTTATGGCTTCTTCTTGACTTAAAATTCCTGTTTTAATGGGTGTTAAACATAAATTTTCCATAACATTTTTATTAGCAAAAAGATTAAAATGCTGAAATACCATGCTAACTTTTTGCCTGATCTTATTAATATCAATTTCTTTATCAAGTATGTTTTGTTTATTGATTAAAATTTCCCCACTATCAGCTAGTTCTAAGCGATTGATGCAGCGTAAAAATGTACTTTTTCCGCCTCCACTTGGACCTATGATAGCTATTACATCGCCTTTTGAGATTGTAGTGTTAATATTTTTTAAAACTTCTAATTCTCCATATTTTTTTTGTAAATTTTTAACTTCAATCATTTTTATTCATCCTAAGTTCAAGTTTTTTTGCAAAATAACTAAAAATTTTTACACTTACATAATAAACAAGTCCAGTGAAAATAATAGGTTTTGGATTGTAAAGTACGGCTTGCAAGCTTTGACTTTGCATGGTAATATCAATAACACTAATAAATCCTACAACAGAAGTTTCCTTAAATAAAGAAATAAATTCATTAGCTAATGCAGGTAGAATGTTTTTAGTAGCCTGAGGAAGAATAATTTCTTTCATTGAAGTTTTGTAATCAAGTCCCATTGCTCTTGCAGCTTCCATTTGTCCTTTATCTACACTATTAATGCCGCTTCTTACAATTTCTGCTATATAAGCCGAGCTATTAAGTCCTAGTGCAAGAATGGCTGCATAAAGGTTATCTATAAAAGTAAAAATTACAAAAGCAAAAATCATCAATTGTAAAATTACCGGTGTTCCTCGTATAATGTCTATATATTCATCTATAATAAAATTAAGTGTTTTAAATTTAGAGAAGCGTAAAATAGCTAAGCTAAAACCAACAATCACTCCGATAATAACAGCACAAGCAGTTAATAAAAGCGTAATAAGATAACTTTTTAAATAAGCTTTTGCATTTTCTGTATAGCCATAGCTTACAACTCCACTAGGATCTTGAATTTTTAATATTTCTATCGGGAAAGAAAAATAGCCCCATAAAATAATAATAACAAAAAAAACAAAAATTCTTATATTTTTCTGATTCAATTTGTAAACCTTTTCAGAGGAATTATTTAAAAAAAGATTTTATAGAAATATCTTTGAATTTTCTCTAAAGATTTAAAAAAATGTGTTAGAATTTCCCAAAAATAAGGTTGTATTTATGGAAATTTTAGATTTCATTCTAATAGTTATTTTTGTGTTTTTAATGATTGTTTTGGTCATAGGTTTTAATCGTCAAATGATGCAAAAAAACAAAGAAAGAGAAGAAAGATTTAAAAAATATAAAAAAGGAGAACAAAATGAGTAAAAAAGTATTAATTCCATTGGCTCAAGGTTTTGAGGAAGCTGAATTTATAGGAATTGCGGATGTTTTAAAACGAGCAAGAGAATTAAATCCAGATTTGGAAGTTGTTATAGCTTCGTTAAACAGTGAGTTATTAGTAAAAGGTGCTAATGGCATTAGTATAAAAGCAGATTGTTCTATAGAGGATGTTGATATAGAAAATTTAGATGCCATTGCTTTGGCGGGTGGCTTTGAAGGTATGATGAATCTTAAGAATTCAAATGTTATTTTAAATATCATTAAACAACTTCATAGCAAAAATAAAATTGTTGCCGCAATCTGTGCTTCTCCTATAGTCTTAAATGAAGCAGGTGTTTTAGAGGGCGAGTTTGCTTGCTATCCTAGTTGTGAAGTTGGACTTAATGGAAATCGTGTTAACAAGGCTGTAGTTGTAAATAAAAATGTTATAACTTCAGCAGGTCCAGCTACGGCAATTCTTTTTGGTTTAGAGCTAGCTAAAAAGTTATGCGGTGATGAAATTTATCAAAAATTATATGAGGGAATGTTGCTACCTTTGACAAAATAGTTTAAATGGTAGTTTTTCTACCATTTAAACTAAAATAAAGCTTGAGGATTTTCTTTTTTTGTTTTTTCCTTAGGCAGTTCAAAACCTCCAAGCATATGAAAATGCAAATGAAAAACTTCTTGTCCGCTATTTTTTCCACAGTTTGTTACCAAGCGATATCCACTTTTATCTACACCTAAAAGAACAGCTAATTCTTGTATGAAACTTGTCATTTTGGCCATAAGTTCAGGATCAAATTCTTGAAAGTCTTTAAAATGTTTTTTAGGGATTATAAGTATATGTATGGGTGCTTTGGGTGCAATATCATGAAATGCTAGAAAATCGTCACTTTCAAGCACTTTATTGCATGGAAGTTTACCTTCAACTATGAGTTCAAAAATTGTTTTTTCTTGCATTATTTATCCTTTTTTATTGTTGGTTTGATACAATTATATCTTTAAAGTTTGGTTTTTATGCTGAATTTAAAATAGTTTTTAATAGAATTAGAACTTGAAATATTTTATTTAAGGTAAGAAAATTGCAAAATTTTATAGAACAGATTCAAAAATGTGAGAATTTAAATGATTTGGAAGCCATTAGGATTTCCGTTCTTGGAAAAAAAGGTATTTTAACAGAAGGCTTTACAAAGCTTAAAGAGTTAGAAGATGAGGCGAAAAAAGAATTTGCTGCTAAATTAAATGCACAAAAAGAAATATTTAATGAGGCTTATTTAGCCAAATTTAAAGATTTGGAAAATCTTGCTTTAGAAGAAAGAATGAAACAAGATGCTTTAAATTTTAACTATTTTGATGAAAGTATTACAACAGGTGCCTTGCATCCTGTTATGAGCACCATGGATAAAATCATAGAGTATTTTATAGCTTTGAATTTTAGCATAGAAAAAGGGCCTTTAATAGAAGATGACTTTCATAATTTTGAAGCGTTAAATTTGCCTAAATCTCACCCTGCAAGAGATATGCAAGATACCTTTTATTTTGATGATAAAAGGCTTTTAAGAACACAAACTTCGCCAGTGCAAATACGGACAATGCTTGCACAAAAACCTCCTATTAGGATGATAGCCCCTGGTGCTGTATTTAGAAGAGATTTTGATATTACGCATACTCCTATGTTTCATCAAGTTGAAGGCCTTGTGGTGGAAGAAGGGCAAAAGGTTAGCTTTGCAAATTTAAAAAGTGTATTGGAAGATTTTTTGCGTTATATGTTCGGAGATGTGAAAGTTCGTTTTCGTCCAAGTTTTTTCCCATTTACAGAGCCTTCTGCTGAAGTTGATATTTCTTGTGTGTTTTGCAAAGGAAAGGGTTGTAGAGTTTGCAAACATACAGGTTGGCTTGAAGTTTTAGGATGTGGAATAGTTGATCCTAATGTTTATAATTTTGTTGGTTATGAAAATGTAAGTGGTTATGCCTTTGGATTGGGAGTAGAGCGTTTTGCAATGCTTTTGCATCAAATTCCAGATTTAAGATCTTTATTTGAAGGTGATTTGAGATTATTGGAGCAGTTTAGATGATAATTACTAAAAGTTGGTTGAATGATTGGTTAGAACTTGAAGAAATAAGTTCGGATAAAATAGCTAAAACTTTAAACTCTATAGGTATAGAAGTTGATAGGGTTGGCGCTTTAAAGGCTCCAGATAAAGTTGTCGTAGGCTATGTTAAGGAAAAAATTAAACATGAAAATTCAGATAAATTAAGCATTTGTCAAGTTGATATCGGAAGTGAAACCTTGCAAATTGTCTGCGGTGCTGCGAATGTTGATGCAGGACAATTTGTAGCTGTTGCAACTAAAGGTGCTATCATGCCAAACGGTATGGAAATAAAAGAAGCAAAATTACGAGGAGTGGATTCTTGTGGTATGCTTTGTTCTAGTTTAGAACTGGGTTTTGAAAAAATCAATGAAGGAATTATGCTTTTAGATGAGAGTATAGGGAAATTAGAACTTGGGAGAGCTTTAAATACTTATGAAATTTTTAATGATGAGCTAATAGAAGTAGAACTTACTCCTAATAGGGGTGATTGTTTAAGTATTTATGGTATTGCTCGTGATTTGGCTACAGCTTTAAATTTAAATTTAAAAGAACCAAAACCATTTAAAGAAAGTGAAAATGTTTTAGGTATCGGTAGAATTTTGCGCTTAGCAGCTGAGAAAGAACTTAATGGACTTTATAATTATCGAGCCATAGAGTTAAAAGAAGAAATTCAAACAAACTTATTACTTAGTTTAAGACTTGCTCAAATTGAAGGTTTGGGAAAAAATTCCATAGAAAATTTATTAAATTATGCAACGCATTCAACTGGTGTTCTTTTTAATGCTTATGATTTAAGTAGTTTTTCTGAAAAAGATGAAGAATTTACCATTAATTTAAGCAAGCAAGTGCATGGAGAAACAAAAGTATCTTGCAAAGATAAACTTTTAAGCTTTAGCGGAATTTTCCAAAATAATGAAAGTAGATGTAAAGATGATTCTAAAATAATTATTATTGAGGCTAATTATACCGATCCATTGGTAATTGCAGATGCTAAAATATATCATAAAGATCAAGATGAAAAAATGCTTTATAGAAGTTTTAGGGGAAGTGAACCTAAATTAAATTTAGGAATGGATTTTTTGCTTAGTATTTTTGAGCAGATTCCAAATCTTGTTATTTATAGTTCTTCTCAACAAATTTTAACTGACAAAGAATTACCAATCATACCAATAAGTATTGAAAGTATTGGCGATATAATAGGGCAAAATGTTGATAAAGATGAAGTATTAAAAATATTGAAAAAATTAGGTTTTGAGCTCATACTTTCAGGTGAAGGGCTTATAAATGTTAAAGCACCTTTACATCGTCCTGATATTAAAAATTTATCAGATATTTGCGAGGAAGTTGTAAGAATTATAGGTATTGATAATATTGCTTCTAAGGGTTTAGAATTTATAGAAAAAAATCGTTTAAATTCTGCATATAAAAATTATATTGAGTTTTTGAATTTAAGGAAAAGAGCAGTAGCTAGTGGTTATTTTGAAAGCTTACATTATGTTTTGGATAATGAAGAAGAACTTAAAAGATTGGGTTTTGACTCTGTTAAATTAAAACTAATTAATCCAATTACAGCAGAACTTAATACTTTAAGAACAACCCTTTTAAATCATTTGTTAAATGCAGCAAGTTTAAATGCAAAAAATTCTAAAAAAATTATTAAACTTTTTGAACTAGGGGCTGTTTTCAATGTTAATAATCAAGAATTAAATCGTATCGCATTTATCCATTCTGGCTTAAAAGAAGAAGCTAAAATTTCCAACAAGGCAAAACCTGAATCGGTGCAATTTTATGATTTTCTTTTAGACATTAAAAATATTATAGGTGATTTTAAGCTAAAATCATCAAAATATAATATTTTAAGCCCTTATGAACAAGCAGATATTTATCTATCGGATATTAAAGTAGGTTTTATAGGCCGTTTGCATTTAAAAATAGAAAATGAGAGAGATTTACCAAAAACATATATTTGTGAACTTGATTTAGATTTAATCAGGCAAGATTTTAAAATAGCTAAGCCTTACTCCAAATTCCCAGCTATCACTAGAGATCTTAGCGTGTTAATACCTAAAGGTTTTGAATACAATCAGATTAAAAATTGTATTGAAGAATTGAATTTAGAAATACTTGAAAATTTTCGTTTAGTTGATATTTATAGTGATGAAAACCTTAAAGAATTTTATAGCATTACTATAAGTTTTTCTTTTAGGGATATAAATAAAACTCTAGAGGATAATCAAGTCAATGAATGTATGGATAAAATTTTAAATACTCTTAAAAATTTGGGTCTTGATTTAAGATGAAAATTTACAAATTGCAAACCCCTGTAAATGCCATACTTGAAAATATAGCAGCAGATAAAAGCATATCTCATCGTTTTGCTATATTTTCGCTTTTAACACAAGAAGAAAATAAGGCTCAAAATTATCTCTTAGCTCAAGATACTTTAAACACTCTTGAAATTATAAAAAATCTTGGAGCTAAAATTGAACAAAAAGATTCTTGCGTCAAAATTATACCCCCTAAAGAAATTTTATCTCCAAATTGTATTTTAGACTGTGGAAATTCAGGAACTGCTATGCGTTTGATGATAGGATTTTTAGCAGGAATTTCTGGTTTTTTTGTTTTAAATGGAGATAAGTATTTAAACAATCGTCCTATGAGAAGGATAAGCAAACCACTTACTCAAATAGGCGCTAGAATTTATGGAAGAAATGAGGCAAATTTAGCTCCACTTTGCATAGAAGGTCAAAATTTAAAAGCTTTTAACTATAAAAGCGAAATTTCTTCGGCTCAAGTTAAAACAGCTATGATTTTATCTGCTTTTAGAGCTGGTAATGTATGCACTTTTAGTGAAATTTCTCTTAGTCGAAATCATAGTGAAAACATGTTAAAGGCTATGAAAGCTCCAATAAGGGTTAGCAATGATGGCTTAAGTCTTGAAATAAGTCCTTTAAAAAAACCTTTAAAAGCTCAAAATATAATCATTCCTAATGACCCTTCTTCGGCTTTTTATTTTGCTTTAGCTGCTATTATTTTGCCTAAATCTCAAATTATTTTAAAAAATATTTTACTTAATCCTACTCGTATAGAGGCGTATAAAATTTTGCAAAAAATGGGTGCAAAACTTGAAATGACAATAACTCAAAATGATTTTGAAACTATTGGTGAGATCAGGGTGGAGTCTAGCAAGCTTAATGGCATAGAAGTTAAAGATAATATTGCTTGGTTGATAGATGAAGCGCCTGCTTTGGCTATAGCTTTTGCTTTGGCTAAGGGTAAATCTAGTTTAATAAATGCTAAAGAATTACGCGTTAAAGAAAGCGATAGGATTGCTGTGATGGTTGAAAATCTAAAGCTTTGTGGTGTTAAAGCTAGAGAACTTGATGATGGTTTTGAAATAGAAGGTGGATGCGAACTAAAATCTTCAAAAATTAAAAGCTATGGAGATCACCGTATTGCTATGAGTTTTGCTATTTTAGGTTTGCTTTGTGGAATTGAGATTGATGATAGTGATTGTATAAAAACTTCTTTTCCAAATTTTATAGAGATTTTATCAAATTTAGGAGCTAGGATTGATTATTGAATTAGCAAAAAACTATGGTTTTTGTTTTGGTGTTAAAAGAGCTATTAAAAAAGCAGAACAAATAAAAGATGCCGCAACTATAGGCCCTCTTATTCATAATAACGAAGAAATTTCTCGTTTGCAAAAAAATTTTAATGTCAAAACTTTGGAAAATATACAAGCTTTAAGCAATGAAAAAAAGGCTATTATAAGAACTCATGGTATTACAAAGCAAGATTTAGAAGAATTGAGAAAAAAAGATATAGAAATTTTTGATGCCACTTGTCCTTTTGTTACAAAACCACAACAAATTTGCGAGCAAATGAGCAAGGAGGGTTATGAAGTTGTTATTTTTGGAGATGAAAATCATCCCGAAGTTAAAGGAGTAAAAAGTTATGTAAGTACAAAAGCTTATGTGGTTTTGGATAAAAAAGAACTTCAAAATATAAAACTTCCTAATAAAATAGCTGTGGTAAGCCAAACAACTAAGAAGCCTGAGCATTTTATGGAGATAGTAAATTTTTTAATACTTAAAACCAAAGAAGTAAGGGTTTTTAATACTATATGTGATGCAACCTTTAAAAATCAAGATGCTATTAAAGAACTCTCGCTTAAAAGTGATGTTATGGTTGTTGTAGGGGGTAAAAACTCAGCCAATACAAAACAACTTTTTTTGATTGCAAAAACCAATTGTGAAGATAGCTATCTAATTGAAACCGAAGAAGAGTTAAAAAAAGAATGGTTTTTGGATAAAAAACATTGTGGCATTAGTGCAGGTGCTAGTACTCCTGATTGGATCATACAAAAAGTTATCGCCAAAATAGAAAATTTTAAGATTAATTAAAAAATGTTTTCAAATAGAATAAAAAAGTCAAAAATTTAAAAAAAATTAACAAAAATAAAAAAACTTAACACTAATTAAAGAAAAATAAGGTAAAATCAATCAATTTCTAAAAATTATTTTAAAGGACCATAATGAGCGAGGTGAACAAAAAAGTTCAAGGCGGCGTAGATGATTATCTTGAGGAAGAAGATTTTGGACAGCTTTTAGAAGCTTTCGATAAATCAAGAGAAGAGGCTACAACAGAGGGTGTGATTGTAGAGATCAAAAATGATGAAGTTTATGTAGATATAGGTAAAAAATCTGAAGGTATTTTAGCTCTTAGCGAAATACAAGATGATAATTCTAAGCTATTATTTAATGTAGGCGATAGTATTAAAGTTGCTGTTATGGGTTCTCGTGGTGGCAGATCTTTACTTTCTCATAAAAAAGCTTTGAGAAAAGAAAAAGTTATTGAATTTATTAAAAACTATCAAGAAAATCAAGATGATATTTTTACCGTAAAAGTAGTTGGGAAAAATAAAGGCGGATTGATAGTTGTTGATGAAAATGATGTTGAATTTTTCTTACCAAAATCTCAATATGGCTTCAAAGAAACAAATAATATTATAGGCAAAACGTTTAAAGTTAAAATTATTAAAATCAACAAAGATGAGCAAAGTATCATTGTTTCTCGTAAAAAAACTTTAGATGATGAGAGAAGAAAACGCAAAGAATTGATCAATAATATAGCGCAACAAGAAGATTTAATTGAAGGTATTGTAAAAAAAATTACCACTTATGGTATGTTTGTAGATGTAGGAGGTGTTGATGGTCTTGTTCATTACAGCGAAATTTCTTACAAAGGACCTGTAAATCCTGGAACACTTTATAAAGAGGGCGATAAAGTTCCAGTTAAAGTTATAAAGTATGATAAAGAACGCAAACATTTATCCTTATCTATAAAAGCGGCTTTACCTGATCCATGGAGCGAGATAAAAGATACTCTTGATGTAGGTGATACCATTAAAGTAATAGTATCAAATATAGAACCTTATGGTGCTTTTGTAGATTTAGGAAATGATATAGAAGGATTTTTACATATCAGTGAAATTTCTTGGGATAAAAATATTAAAAATCCAAAAGATTATATCAACAAAGGTCAAGAAATTGATGTTGAAGTAATTGAAATCAATCCAAATGAAAGACGCTTAAGAGTATCTTTAAGAAATTTACTTTCTAGACCTTTTGATGAATTTATGAAATCTTACAAAATTGCAGATGTGGTTGAAGGAGAAATTACCTCAGTAACTTCTTTTGGTGCATTTGTTAAACTTGGTGGTATTGAAGGTTTATTGCATAATGAAGATGCTTCTTGGGATAGAAACGATAAATGCAAAGACAAATTCTCTCAAGGGGATAAAATCAAGGTAAAAATTATCAAAATAGACGAAGAAAACCAAAAAATATCATTAAGCACAAAAGAATTAAGCAGTTCTCCAGTGCAAGAATATGCCAAAATTCATAAAGTCGGCGATATTGTAAAAGGTACTATCCGTGATATTAAAGATTTTGGTGTTTTTGTAGAGCTAAGTAAAAATGTTGATGCTTTAATTCATAAAGAAGATATAAGCACTTCTATGCTTGAAAATTTAAAAATTGGCGACGATATTGAAGCTGCTATAGTTTTTATTGATGAAAAGAAAAATAGAATTCGCCTAAGTGTTAAAAATCTTGTTAGAATGAAAGAAAGAGAAGTTCTTAATGAAATCAATAATGATGATAAAGTGACTTTAGGTGATATCATTAAAGATCAGCTAGCTTAATGAGAAAATACATTATAATAAGCATTTTGAGTATTTTATTACTCATTTTGCTTGCTGTTGTTTTTACATTGCTTTGGCAATTTAAAGCTAATGTAAATTTCATTCCACAATTTGCTAAAGATACAAATACACAGCCAAGCATTCAAACCCAAAATCAAGATCTTTCATGGCAAGAAGAATTAGCAAAATGGCCTACAAGAGATTTTACCCCAGCAGCAGAAAAATTTACCTTATATTTTGATGCGGATACTAGCGAGCTTAAGGAGAAAAATAAATATTATCAACTTATAGTTGGAAAATATGATATTTATTCTATGTTTTGCTTAAGACAGACTTTAAATTCTTTTAATGTGAAGTATTTTCTTCTTAAATCAGGTGATAGTCCAGAAATCTTTTTGGATACAGGTAATGAAAAACTTATAGATGATATTATCAAAGAATTAAAAAAATATAAAATAAATACAGAAGTAAAGGAAATTTGGTTATGAAAAAAAAGATTATAGTATGTGATGCTATTTTGGATAAAGGTGTCGATATTCTAAGAAAAGCTGAAAATATTGAGCTTATAGAAGCTGCAAAAGTTCCAAAAGATGAACTTATGCAAATGCTAAGCGATGTTGAAGTTGCTATTACTAGAAGTTCTACAGATGTAGATATAAATTTCTTAAATCATGCCAAAAAATTAAAAGCGCTTGTGCGTGCTGGGGTGGGCGTAGATAATGTTGATATTCCAGAGTGTTCTAAAAGAGGAGTGATTGTGATGAATGTCCCAACTGCAAATACTATTGCCGCAGTTGAACTAACAATGGCACATCTTTTAACATCAGCTAGAAGCTTTGTCAATGCTCATAATTTTTTAAAAATTGAAAGAAAATGGGAAAGAGAAAAATGGTATGGCATTGAATTGATGAACAAAACGCTAGGGGTTATAGGTTTTGGAAATATAGGTTCAAGAGTAGCTATCCGCGCTAAAGCATTTGGTATGAAAATTTTAGCCTATGATCCGTATATTTCTGCTTCTAAAATTACAGATTTAGATATGGAGCAAGCAAAAAATTTAGATGAAATTTTAGAAAAAAGTGATTTTATTACCATTCACACACCAAAAACCAAAGAAACCAATGGTATGATAGGAAAGCAAGAAATTGCAAAAATGAAAGATGGAATAAGATTAATAAATTGTGCTCGTGGAGGATTGTACACAGAAGAGGCTTTATATGAAGGTTTAAAAAGTGGTAAAATAGCTTGGCTTGGTATAGATGTGTTCGATAAAGAACCCGCGACTAATCATCCTCTTTTAGACTTTGAAAATATTTCAGTTACTTCTCACCTAGGAGCAAATACTTTAGAAAGTCAAGACAATATCGCAAGAGAAGCTTGTGAGCAAGCATTAAGCGCAGCACGAGGCGTGGCTTATCCTAATGCCTTAAATTTACCAATTAAAACTGAAGATTTACCACCTTTTGTAGCTCCTTATATAGAACTTGTTTCTAAAATGGCTTTTTTAGCTGTTCAAATTGATAAAAATCCTATAAAAAGTATTAAATTAGAGGCTGAAGGAATTATTGGCGAGTATGCAAATTCTATGCTAACCTTTGCAGCTGTTGGTGCTTTGGGTGGAATTTTAGGAGAGAAAATTAATTATGTTAATGCAGAATTTGTAGCCAAAGAAAAAGGAGTTGAGTTATCTTGCGAAACTCTTCCAAATAGTGGTTATAATAATAAACTTAGCGTTAAAATTATCACCGAAAATTCAAATATCAGTGTTTCAGGAACAGTATTTAATGAAAATGAACAACGCATAGTTGGATTAAATGGCTTTAAAACTGATTTTAAGCCAAAAGGAAAAATGATTATTTTTAAAAACAAAGACATACCAGGAGTTATAGCTAAAATCAGTTCCGTTTTGGCAGCTAAAAATATCAACATAGCTGATTTTAGGCTTGGTAGAGATGGTTTTGGGTATGCTTTGGCTGTTGTTTTGATTGATGAAAAAGTTCAAAAAGAAGTATTAGATGAACTAAAACAATTAGAGGCGTGTGTATTTGTCCAATATGTTGAAATTTAAAATTTTAATTATAGAAGATGATATAGATTTAAATGAACTGCTTGTTTTAAAGTTAAAATCTAGTGGTTATGAAGTTATATCTTTAGTGGATTTTTTTGGAGTTGAAGATTTGCTCGATAATGAGCAAATCGATCTTTTGATAGTCGATAGAAATTTGCCAAGTGGGGATTCTTTAGAAAAAATTCAAGATTTAAGAGAGCAAGGATACAAAGAAGCAGTTATTTTTCTTACAGCCAAGGCTTTGCATCAAGATTTGCTCGAAGGCTTTGAAAGTGGTTGTGATGATTATGTTTGCAAACCTTTTGATTTTAATGAGCTTTTGCTTCGCATTAAAGCAATTTTAAAACACCATAAGAAAGAAGAAGAAAAGCTATCTTTTGGTGATTTTATTTTAGATTTGGCTAATTATGAATTCTTTTACAAAAATCAAAAATTAGAAATCTCAAATCTTGACTATGAGCTTTTAAAATGTTTTTTTGAAAATCCAAATACCTTGCTTACTAGACAATTTTTAAGTGAAAGTGTTTGGAAAGATGATACTACAAGCGATAAAACAATCAATATAGCTCTAACAAGACTTAGAAATAAATTTCCAAAACTAAAAGATCATATTATAAGTGTTAGGGGTGTTGGCTATAAATTATGCTAAAAACTAAAAATATTTTTATAGTTTTTTTTGTTGTATTGGCTTTGATTTTTGGATTTATTTTTTATACTTTTACTAACTCTTATTTTAATTTCTTGCTTATAAAACAATATGAACAAAAAATCAAAAGCCTTGATGATGTTTTAAAGTTTTCTCTCTTAGAGCATCTAAATGATGCTAATATCAAGGATTTTGCTAAAGATACTAGGGCTGATTTTATTATCCTAAACAATAATATGAAAATAAGTTCTGTAAAAAATCCTGATTTTTTTTCTAATCTTAAAGAAGGAGAAATTTTAAATTTCAATTCAAAAAAAATTCTCACTAAAAGCTTTATTTACAAAGGATATAAATATATTATTATTGTTTATCCTCGTTTTTTAGATTTGGAACTTTTTTGGACAAAAATAGCAATCGGTTTTGGAGTATGCTTGCTGTTTGTTTTTATTTTAATGTTGTTGCTAGGTAGAAAAATAGAGAAAAATTTTAATAAAATTTTGGATTTTTTGGATTCTATAGGGGATCATAAAGTTGTTATATTAGAAAAAGGAATGTTTAAAGAATTTAATTTGCTAAATGAGAAACTTTTAAAAACTAAGGATAAAATTCTAAAGAATACCCAAAAAAATAAAAAACAAAGCGATAAAATCACTTTAAAAAATACTCAGCTTGCTAGTGTGATTTCTGCTATTTCTCATGAGCTTAAAAATCCATTAAGCGTGATTGATCTTAGCTTAGAGATGTTAAAAGACGAGAAATTGGAAGATAAAAAATTAAAAAAGGAATTACTAGAAAAAATTTCGCGTCAAAGTATTAAACTTAATGCTTTAACCCATAAGCTTAATTTTGTTTTTAATCTTAATAGTGAAGCCTTGCAAATGCAAGAATTTGATCTTTTTTTTCTATGTGAAAAAATCACTAAAAACCCAGGCTTTGAAAGAGTTGTATTGCAAGGTAAAAGCACGAAAGTTAAGGCTGATGAATTTTTAATCGAGCAAGTGATTATAAATTTGCTTTCTAATGCTTTAAAATATAGTCAAAAAGAAGTCATTTTAACAGCAAGAGATCAAAAAATAATAGTGCAAGATTTTGGAAAAGGCATAGAAGAAGATAAAATAAAATTGATTACAAAAAAATTTTATAAAATTGATGTAAAAAGCGATAATTCTTTTGGTTTAGGACTTTTTTTAGTAAAAAAAATTTTAAATATACATAAAAGTTATCTTGAAATTTCTAGCACTTTAGGCTATGGTTCTAGTTTTAGCTTTAAACTCAGTCAAGGATAAAAAATGGCTCTTATAGATTTAATCGAAGCTTCAAAAAAATTTGGAGACAAAATAGTTTTAAATGAAGCAAATTTTAGTGCAAACGAGGGAGAAAAGATTGCTATTATAGGGAAAAATGGAGAAGGAAAATCTACTTTTTTAAAAACGCTTTTAGGCATACTTCCTTTAGATAGTGGTAGAGTAATAAGACAAAATGGAAAAAGCATAGCCATGCTTTCACAAACCGTTGATTTTAACGCAAATTTAAGTGTAAAAGAAGCCATCAAGCAAGAGCTTGCAGAAATTTACAATGCTTTAGAAGAATATGAAATACTGCATAAAAAATTAGAAGAAGATCCTAGTAATAAAGATTATCTTAAAAAAATAGATACACTTATGACTTTGATTGATAGTAAAGATGCTTGGAATATAGAATCTAAAATAATACGCGTTTTAAAAGAATTTAGTTTGCTTGAGTATGAAAATCGCATTATGTCTACTTTAAGTGGCGGAGAAATACGCCGCGTTGGGCTTTGCATGCTTTTACTAAAAAATCCTGATATTTTATTGCTTGATGAACCAACTAATCATTTAGATGTATATATGACAAGCTTTTTGGAAGAATTGCTAAAAAATTCAAAGATGTGTGTGATTTTTATTTCTCATGATAGATATTTTATTGACGCTATAGCACACAAGTGTGTAGAAGTAGAGCAGGGTAAACTTAGTATTTTTAAAGGCGGATATGCAAACTATTTAGAGAAAAAAACACAAATTTTACAAAGCCTTGCTAAGAGCCATGAAACTCTTTTAAAGCAATTAAAAAGTGAAGAAGAATGGCTTAGAAGAGGGGTTAAAGCAAGACTTAAAAGAAATGAAGGACGAAAAGAACGTATTTTCAAAATGCGTGAAGAAGCGAAAAAAAATCCCGGAGCAATTAAACGTTTAAAACTTGAAATTTCAAGAGCGGCTTTAAATTTTAATGGAGAAAAAACGATCAATCGTAAAAAAATGCTTTTTGAGCTTAAAAATATAAGCAAAAATATAAACGATAAAAATCTTTTTAAAGATTTTTCAACGCGTATTTTACAAGGTGAACGCATAGCTATCGTAGGAAGAAATGGTTGTGGGAAATCGACATTGTTAAAAATTCTTCTAGGACAAATCAAACAAGATAGCGGCGAAATAAAACGTGGAGAGCTTAAGATAGGATATTTTGATCAGGCTAGAAGCTTGGTAAATTCTGATAAAAGCTTGCTTGAAATTTTTTGTCCCAATGGTGGAGATAGGGTTGAAGTTCGCGGTAAAAATATGCATGTTTATGGATATTTGAAAAATTTTTTATTTCCTAAGGAATTTTTAGATAAAAGCGTAGCTCTTTTAAGCGGTGGAGAGAAAAATCGCGTTGCTTTAGCCTTGCTTTTTACTAAAGAATATGATCTTTTGATTTTAGATGAGCCAACTAATGATCTTGATATAGCTACGATTAATATATTAGAAGAATATTTACTTAGTTTTGAAGGGGCTATTTTGCTAGTATCACACGATAGATATTTTGTTGATAAAATCGCAACAAAACTTTATACTTTTGAGGGAAATGGATATATAAATATTTTACACACTCTTTATACTGAATATCTTGAAAATGAAAAAGAAATTGAAGAATTGGATAATTTTGCTTTAGAGCTTCAAACCCAAGAGCAAAATAATAACCAAAAAGAAAAAAGCTCTAAAAAATTAAGCTACAAAGAAAATGAGATATTAAAAAACCATCCTGAAAAAATAGATTTTTTAGAGCAAAAGATAGCTAAATTAAATCAAGATTTATCCGATCCAAATATATATCAAGAAATAGGTATTAACAAGCTTTATCAAGAACTTGAAGTGATGCAAAAAGAACTTGAAATTCTAGAAAATGAGTATTTTTTAGTATTAGAGAAAAGCGAGAATTTATAATTAAAAAGATTTTATATTTTTTATTCTATGGAGCGGGAAACGAGATTCGAACTCGCGACCCCAACCTTGGCAAGGTTGTGCTCTACCCCTGAGCTATTCCCGCAAAAATAAGTGGTGCCCGAGGTCGGACTCGAACCGACACAAGGTTGCCCTTACCAGATTTTGAGTCTGGCGCGTCTACCAGTTTCACCACTCGGGCTAATTTTTAAGATTTAAAGCTAAAATTATACTTTTTTAGGCTAAAAAATACTTTAAAAATAAAAAGTATTTTCGAAAAGACGATATAAAATTATATAATTTAAATTTTTGGAACAGTTATTGCTTTTATCTATTAGCAATGTTTGAAAAGATTTTAACTTTAATACTTTAGAGGAAAAAAATGAGAATTACAAATAAACTTAACTTCACAAATAGTGTGAATAATTCTATGGGTGGTCAAAGTGCTTTATATCAGATATCTCAACAACTTGCTTCAGGTTTAAAAATACAAAATTCATATGAAGATGCAAGCACTTATATAGATAATACGCGTCTTGAATATGAAATTAAAACATTAGAACAAGTAAAAGAATCAACAAGTAGAGCTCAAGAAATGACTCAAAATAGTATGAAAGCCTTGCAAGATATGGTTAAACTTCTTGAAGATTTTAAAGTTAAAGTAACTCAAGCTGCAAGCGATAGCAATTCTCAAACTTCAAGAGAGGCTATAGCAAAAGAACTAGAACGCATAAAAGAAAGTATAGTTCAGCTTGCAAATACCAGTGTTAATGGTCAGTATCTTTTTGCAGGTTCTCAAGTTGCAAACAAACCTTTTGATTCTAATGGAAATTATTATGGAGATAAAAATAATATTAATGTAGTAACTGGAGCTGGAACTGAAAGCCCATACAATATACCAGGCTGGGATTTATTTTTTAAAGCAGACGGAGACTATAAAAAACAAATAAGCACCAATGTTAGTTTTACAGATAATCGTTGGGATCTTACTCAAAATCCTGATAAAACTAAATATCTCACAGGAGATTCTAAATGGCAACAGCTTATCGGACAAGGTTATGTAAAAGATAATAGCTTAGATGCTGACAAAGACTTCGAATATGATGATAGCAAGCTAGATTTTCCTCCAACAACTCTTTATGTTCAAGGTACTAAACCTGATGGAACAAGCTTTAAAAGCGCTGTACTTGTAAAACCTGAAGATACTTTAGAAGATGTAATGGAAAATATCGGAGCTCTTTATGGTAATACTCCAAATAATAAAGTAGTAGAAGTAAGCATGAATGATAGTGGTCAAATTCAAATTACAGATCTAAAGCAAGGCAACAACAAACTCGATTTTCACGCTGTAGCTTTCACACCACAAGCCGATGATAGAGCTGAACTTACAGGTATTATTGATGCTGCCAAACAAGAAGGCATTTCAATGGATGAAGTTACAAATAGGGTTATGCAAGCTGCTACAGCTGCTCCTAGTAACGGAGATATAACAAAATTAAACAGCCCTGTAACCATTCAAATCAACGGACAAGACTTTGAAATCGATTTAAAACAAACTGATTTTATCAAAAGTAAAATGACAGATACAGATGGAAATGCTACTAATGGGGCTGATTATGATAATGTATATTTTGAAAAAAATGGAAATACTGTTTATGGTAATGTTTCTCAAGTTATCAAAGGAAGCAATGCTTATGCAACTGATTCAACCAAACTTAGCGAGGTAATGGCAGGAGATAGCCTAAATGGTACTACTTTAAATTTAAAAGTCAATTCCAAAGGTGGAAATTCTTACGATGTTACTATAAATTTACAAACTTCAACTGTAAGCTATCCTGATCCTAATAATCCAGGTCAAACTATAAGTTTTCCTATAACCCATACCGATCCTGCAACTGGAAATAGTGGAGTTGTTACAGGATCAAATGATATTACTTATGGTCAAATTAATGATATTATAGGTATGTTTGCTGCAGATAAAATTCCAACCCAAAGCATAACAGCTACAAATGGAAAAGTTGATGCAAATGGTTATAATAATTTACAACAACTCATGAAAGATTCACAAGCTACTGTTGATGTAAGTATGGATTATAAAGGCCGTATTAGTGTTACTGACAAACTTTCTTCAGGTACTAATATAGAAATTTCTCTTAGCGATTCTCAAAGTGGTAAATTTCCAACTCCTCCATTAAGTACAACTGCCAAAGTAGAAGATGGTCCAAATTTTAGTTTTAGCGCAAACAACTCTTTGGTTATTGATGAGCCAAATGTGGATATTATTAAAGATTTAGATTCAATGATTGATGCTGTTTTAAAAGGCAATATGAGAGCAGATTCCGAAAGTGAAGATCCTAGAAATACAGGTATGCAAGGAGCTTTAGAAAGGCTTGATCATTTAGCAGATCACATTAGTAAGCTTAATACAACTATGGGTGCATATCACAACACAATAGAAGATGTGAATACTCGTTCTACTTTTTTAAGCGTAAATGTACAATCTATCAAATCAAATGTTATTGATGTAGATTATGGTGAAGCAATGATGAATTTAATGCAAGTTCAACTTGCATATCAAGCTTCTCTTAAAGCTAGTACAACAATTTCCCAACTTAGCTTATTAAATTATATGTAAAATTTTTTATGGTATAATTTGGTTTTGATTTTATTTTCAAGGAAAGAATATTAAAAAAGAAGCCATTTTTACCAGCTCTACACTTGTTATTTTTTATCTTTGTCTTTGTATGCTAGCACCTAGCATGGGAGAATGGGTTTACAAGGCTAATTTATTTTTATTTGGAGAATTTGGGTATTATTATCCATTTTCTTTGCTTATATTAAATTATCTCTATTATAAAAAAAATTATAAAATAGAAAATTTTAAGCGTAGAGAGCTTTTTGGTTTTTCTTTAGCCCTTTTTTCTACTTTGCTTTTATTTTCTGTCTTTTATAGAGGGTTTGGGTATATTTTAGAAATTGTATATGGATTTTTTTCTATAATCTTAGGGTATACAGGGAGTGGAATTTTCGCTCTTTTGCTTTTGCTATTTTCTTTGGTTTTATTGTTTCCAAAATTTGCAAAAGAAATTTTAAAAATAGAATTGGATTTTACTTATTTATTAAAAGTAGAGCAAGCTTTTAAATCTTTACTTATGCGTGTATTTGGTGGAGAAAATGAGAAAGAAGATATAGGCAAATCAGAACCTATGGCGCCAAAATTAAATATTTTACAAGATAATATATACAAAAATTCACAAATAAATGAAAAAGAAAAAACCAATAACTTAGAACAGATAATTAAAGATAGCAATATCAATGCAAGTAAAAATTCAATTACCACAGCTAAGGAAAATTTTGAAAAACTAAAAAATCAAATTTTAGATGAAACCATAGAGATTGATAAACAAAGTTTAAAAGAATCAAGAAGTTTTGTTCATGAGCATTCTCAACAAGTGCGAAATTTCGCACAAAAAGCTAGTAAAATGAGCATTAGTCTTGATGAAGATTTTAATTTTATTTCAGAAGAAGAGGTAGATATGATTCCTGAACGTTTTTTAAAACCTAAAAAACTTGAAGATATAAAGCAAATAGATACAAATAAAAATTTAGATGAGCCAAGTTATAAGCGTAAAAATATTGAAATTCCAGTTTCTAAACAAGAAGTTAAACCAAAAATTTTTACAAAAGAGCTTGAACTTAGAGAGAATTTGATAAAAAAAGAAAAACTAGAACAAGAATACAAAGCCTATCAAAATGAAATTTTAGAAAATAAAGTAAAACAAGAAATTAAAAAATTAGAAGAATATGATGCGATAAATTCAAGCGATAT
Organism: Campylobacter sp. CFSAN093229; assembly: GCF_011068225.1. Classification (NCBI taxonomy): domain Bacteria; kingdom Pseudomonadati; phylum Campylobacterota; class Epsilonproteobacteria; order Campylobacterales; family Campylobacteraceae; genus Campylobacter; species Campylobacter sp. CFSAN093229. The sequence goes on from NZ_JAAMXB010000004.1 coordinate 88,204, forward strand.
TATAGAAGGGAATAAATATAGTTTTAATAACTTAACAACAATCAAAACAGAAACAGAGGAATCAAACAAAATAAATGAAAATAAAAACCCAGATAAAGCAGACAATATCTTTGAATTTGCTCCCATTGTAGAAGAGTTAAATCATCCTTATATAGAACCTACTCCTATAAAAAATATAAATGAAATAGTTATAGAAGAAAAAAATACACTCGATTTTATCCAAAATACAGAAACTGAAATTGATGATAAAAAAACAAATGATCAAGAAATTAAACTTCAAAAAGCAGTTTTAGCCAAAGAAATTGCTATTAACCAAGCTTTATTGCGTGAAATAGAGCAGGGCGAAGTAGAAAAACCAAAAGATTTCACCTTGCCACCATTAGATTTTTTGGCTAATCCAAAAGAACATAGACAAGAAATCAATGAAAGTGAAATAGATAAAAAAATTTACAATCTTCTTGAAAAGTTGCGTCGTTTTAAAATAGGCGGTGATGTTATAAGCACTTACGTTGGTCCTGTGGTAACTACTTTTGAATTTCGTCCTAGTGCAGATGTAAAAGTAAGTCGTATTTTAAATTTACAAGATGATTTAACTATGGCTTTAATGGCAAAATCAATCCGTATTCAAGCTCCAATACCAGGAAAAGATGTTGTAGGCATAGAAGTCCCAAATGATGAAATTCAAACTATTTATCTAAGAGAAATTTTACAAAGCGAAGTTTTTAAAAACGCTAAAAGTCCTTTAACCATAGCTTTGGGCAAAGATATAGTAGGTAACGCTTTTGTAACTGATCTTAAAAAACTTCCGCATTTACTCATCGCAGGAACTACAGGTAGTGGTAAAAGTGTGGGGATAAATTCTATGCTTTTAAGTCTTTTATATCGCAACTCTCCAAAAACCTTGCGTTTGATGATGATAGATCCTAAGATGCTTGAATTTAGCATTTATAATGATATTCCTCATCTTTTAACTCCTGTTATCACAGATCCAAAAAAAGCAGTCAATGCGCTTTCAAATATGGTGGCTGAAATGGAAAGACGCTATCGTTTAATGGCTGATGCAAAAACCAAAAATATAGAAAATTACAATGAAAAAATGAAAGAATTAGGCGGCGAAGAACTTCCTTTTATTGTAGTAATTATCGATGAACTTGCTGATTTAATGATGACTGCAGGTAAAGATGTAGAATTTTATATAGGAAGACTTGCACAAATGGCAAGAGCAAGTGGAATTCACTTGATTGTAGCTACACAACGACCTTCTGTTGATGTTGTAACAGGACTGATCAAAGCGAATTTACCAAGTAGAATTTCTTATAAAGTAGGGCAAAAAATTGATTCTAAAGTTATTTTAGATGCTATGGGCGCTGAGAGTTTACTTGGAAGAGGAGATTGCTTATTTACTCCTCCTGGAACAAGCTCTATAGTGCGTTTACATGCGCCTTTTGCGAGTGAATTTGAAATAGAAAAAATCGTGGATTTTCTAAAGGATCAACAAAGCGTAGAATATGATGAAAGCTTTTTAAAAGATCAGCAAAGCGTGGGTGTTACAACAAATGAAAGCTTTGATGGGGAAGTAGATGAGCTTTATGAAGAAGCTAAAAGAGTAATCTTAGAAGATGGAAAAACAAGCATTTCTTATTTGCAACGCCGTTTAAAAATCGGCTATAACCGCTCTGCAAATATTATTGAACAACTTACGCAAAATGGAGTTTTAAGCGAACCTGATGCCAAAGGACAAAGGGAAATTTTATAAGATTTTTCTTGTATTTTTGATATAAAAACTAATTACAAAAGAAGAAATTTATAAAGATAAAAGCCCTATAAAAAGGGCTTAAAATTATTTATCTCTAAGATTTAATTCGGTAATTAACTTACTATAAGAATTATAATCTTTTCTTTTAAGATAAGATAAAAGTCTTTTTCTTTGACCTACAAGTTTTAAAAGTCCTAATCTTGATGAAAAGTCTTTTTTGTAGATTTTTAAATGTTCTGTAAGTTCTGCAATTCTTGCAGTTAAAAGAGCTACTTGAACTTCTGTTGAACCAGTATCACCTGGTTTTTTAGCGAATTTCGCAACTATTTCTGCTTTTTTGGCCGAATCCAAAGCCATGATAGACCTCCTGATTGGTAAAATAATAAAATTAAAGAACTATAATTTTACCTTAAAAAGCAAAAAATAAACTGAATTTATCTTTTTTAGAAGGTTTTGTCAAAATTTAAGTCTTTTTCTAAGAATTATTTATTATAATTACAGCTATTTCTGTAGTTATAATAAGGAGAATCTGTGCTATTTACCAAAGCTAGCGAATACGCTTTACTTTCTTTAATTTATATTTCTCAAAAAGAAACACCTCAAGATGTAGATTCTTTAGCTTTAGAGCTTGATATTCCTAAAAGTTTTTTAGCTAAAATTTTACAAACTTTAGCTAAAGATGGCTTGTTAAAATCCTTTAAAGGGGCAAAAGGCGGTTTTGTTTTAATCAAAGAACCAAGTCAATATACTATAAAAGAAATTGTTAATAGTGCTGAAAAAAAGGATATCAGTGTATTTGAATGCAGTGGTGGCACTTGTCCAAATAATAAAGAAGAAAATTGCACCTTAATGCCTATGTTAGTAAATTTACAAAATAAAGTAGATGAAATTTTAGATTCTATTACTTTAGAAGATATTATGAAAAATAATGGCAAAAAATAAAATAGTCGATTTAGTTTTTCCTTTCTTGGGGCCTTTAATTGCCCCTGTTTTAAAAGCTAAAAGCTTAACTATTGTTGGTTTTTTAGTTTGTATTTTGGCTATTATTATAGTTCCTTTACCAAGTCCTATTTTGGACTTTTTCTTAGCTTTAAGTATAGCTTTATCGGTATTAATTATTTTAATTTCTATTTATATACCCAAACCGACAGATTTAACAACTTTTCCAACTTTAATCTTGATTATTACTTTATTTAGACTTTCATTAAATATAGCTACTACAAGGATGATTTTAAGCGAAGGACAAAACGGTCCTGAAGCCGTGAGTGAGATTATAGCAGCATTTGGAGAATTTGTTGTTGGTGGAAATATGGTCATTGGTGTGATTGTATTTTGTATCTTAGTATTGATTAATTTCATGGTTGTAACAAAAGGTAGTACAAGGGTTTCTGAAGTACAGGCAAGATTCACGCTTGATGCGATGCCAGGTAAACAAATGGCTATTGATGCGGATTTAAATGCAGGACTTATTGATGAACAAACCGCTAGAGCAAGACGTCAAGAAGTTATTGCTGAGGCAAACTTCTATGGTGCAATGGATGGTTCTTCTAAATTTATCAAAGGAGATGCTGTTGCAGGAATTATCATAACTATTATAAATATCATAGGTGGTTTTTTAATAGGATCTTTTCAGCACGATATGGCTTTAAGCGATGCTGCATCTACTTATACTATTTTAACCATAGGTGATGGACTTGTATCGCAAATTCCAGGGCTTATTACTTCTACCGCAACCGCTATAATTATCACTCGTGCAAGCAAAGATGAGGAAAATTTTGCAGAAGGAACTTTAACTCAACTTTTAAGTGAATATCGCACGCTTTTAATAGTAGGTTTTGTACTTTTTATCTTTGCGTTAGTGCCTGGCTTACCAACCTTATCTTTAGGTTTTATGGCTTTAGTATTTTTAAGCCTTGGTTATCTTACCAAGCAGGTTAAGGAAGGTAAAATTGATATAACTACAGTTAAAAAAAGCAAACCAAGTGCTGCAGCTGCATCTCAAAGTGGAGCAGGTGGGACAACGGCAGCGCCTGCTAAGAAAAGCGAAGAAGAAATTCTCAAAGAAGAAGAGCACAAGATTAACGACATACTCAAAGTTGAAATTTTAGAACTTGAACTTGGATACGGACTTATTAAGCTTGCTGAAAACGAACTTACAGAAAGAATTCGCTCAATGAGAAGAAGTATTGCTGAAAGTTTAGGATTTTTAATGCCAAAAATAAGAATAAGAGATAATTTAAGACTTAAACCAAATGAGTATAGTTTTAAACTCAAGGGCGTGTCTATAGCAAGTGCCGAAATTTATCCGGATAAATATTTAGCCATGGATAGTGGTTTTATCACAGAAGAGATAGAAGGGATTGCTACAAAAGAACCCGCTTTTAACTCTGATGCACTTTGGATTGATGCGAATTTAAAAGATGAAGCAACATTAAATGGCTATATAGTAATAGATCCTGCAAGTGTTATTTCAACACATATGAGCGAACTTATCAAAGCACACGCAAGCGAACTTCTCACACGCCAAGAGGTGCAAAATCTTCTTGATAAGGTTAAAAATGATTATCCAATCATCGTAGAAGGTGCTTTAGGTGTTGCACCTGTAAGTCTTATTCAAAAAATTCTCAAAGACTTGCTTAAGCATCACATACCAATTAAAGATATGCTTACTATTTTAGAATCTGTAAGCGATATAGCAGAAGTAAGCAAGAGTTTTGATATGATTATTGAACATGTAAGGGCGTCTTTAGCTAGGATGATTACAAATATGTATTTAGATGATAAAGGAAATTTGGATATTTTTATCTTAGACTCTGCTAGCTCTGCAGTTTTAATGGAAAATGTACAATTTAGAGATGGAAGTTATCACTTGCCTTTAAGTGTAGCTCAAACAGGTACTTTAGTAGATACTCTAAGGGCTGAAGTTGCCGCGGTAGCAAATGGTCGTATCAAGCCTTTTATACTTTGCGTTGAACCGCAGCTTAGAAAATTCATTGCTGATATTTGTTATAATTTTAGCATTAATATAGTAGTGTTAAGTTTTGCAGAAATTGCAGAAAATACAAATTTTAATACCGAGGGTATTATTAGGATAGAACTTTAAGGAATATAATGAAAATTTATCATCTTTCGCATACAGATCTTGATGGTTATGCTTGTCAATTTGTAGTAAATTTTTATTTTAAAAATGTGAAATTTTATAATTCTAATTATGGTAAAGAAATTAATGAAAATTTTAACTCTATTATAGGCGATATAGAAAAAGATGAAAATTTCGGAAAAGCTATTATTCTAATAACAGATTTAAATTTAAATTTAAATCAATGCGAAGAATTTGAAAAAATTTGCCAAGAGAAAAATATTAAAATTTTTCTTCTTGATCATCATCAAAGTGGCGAAGAATGTGCTCAAAAATATTCTTGGTATTTACTTGATTCTAAAAGATGTGCAACTAAAATCGTTTATGATTTTTTCTCTAAAATCTGCACTCCTGTTTTAGAACTTTCAAAATTTGTTGATGTGGTTAATGCTGTTGATATTTGGCTAAGCGAGGATGAAAATTTTGAACTTGGAAAGGTTTTTTTAAGCTTGATTGCCAATGCAAAAGAAATCAATCGCGTGATGTTTAAAGAATCTCAAATCGATTATATGTTTTTCTTGCTTGATAAGGCTTGGAAATTTATAGAAAAAGAAAATGCGAATATTTTACTCGATAATGCTACTCATTTTATAAAAAAGGATTATTTTGCCAGAAAAAATGATGATACTCTTTCTAATTTAATTTCTTACTTTGTAGTTGAAAAACTAAGTGAGCTAAAAGAAAATTTCAGCATAGAATATGAAGGTCATAAAGGCATCTTAACTTCAAATATAGGCAATACTTCTGTTATTGGAAATGATTTTTTAGTAAAAAATCCTGATTATGACTTTTTTATTGATGTTAGTTCTAGAAAAACCTTAAGTTTTCGTGCAAATGGAAAAATAGATGTAAGTTTAATGGCTAAAAATTTAGTAGGTGGTGGTGGACATAAAAATGCTAGTGGTGGACTTTTTGCGACATTTAAAGATGGGGCAAATTATAATCATATTAAGGCTCAAATTATTGATTTAATTAAAAGCAAAGAACTTAAAAAGGAAAACAATGAATCAAAACAATAATAAAACCTTAAAAAATGAACTAGAAGATTTACAATATGAGCTTAGCATAGTTTTAGAAGCTATGCTTTTATACGCTGGAGTTAAAAGAGAAAAATTAGAAAATGCAATAGAAGCTTATATTGATAATATAGATAATGTGCTCGAAAATTCCAATAAAGAAGGGGTTGATGAAATTTTAGAAGTTGTGGAATTTCTAAAAAATAAATACAAAGATTTTTTTCAATGAAAAAGTGTATTTTATTTTTTTTTAGTTTATATTCTTTAAGTTTTGCCAATATTTATGAAAAATTAAATGATTTTGCTTATGAAAAAAAACCAAATAAAGATTTTAAGATTCAAGAAGTTAAATTAGTACAATTTTCACAAGAAAATAAAGATTGCCTTGAACTTTTAATAGAAGCTGGTCAAGTTAGAATTTTAAATAGCTATAATTCTTGTCAAAAATTATCTAAAGATGAAAGTTTTCGAAAATTTCTTAATGAAGATTTTTTAAAACTTTATAAAAATAATGGATACGTGATTAATGAAAATTTACAAAATTTGAAAAATACCATGCAGGATATTATGATATATTATAAACTCCGATATTCTTTTAGTAAAGATGTAAAAGATATGAGTAAAAATAAGAATTTGGATATTTTAAATATAGATGAAAAAGACGGTGGCACTTTACTTTACAAAATCAATAATCAAGCTTGCGTTGGAATAGAACTTACAAGACATGACTCAAGAATGGCTATGAAAATATACGGAATAGAAAATTTGGATAAAGAGTGCAAACTATTTATCCAATCACCTTCTTTTAAAGATCTTTCCTACACAAAAAAAGATTTTAAGTGGTATTATTTAGAATAAATAAATGCTTTAATTTTTAAATAAAAATTTTTAAAAATCGCGCTTAAAGTAAAAGTATCTTGCCTTCCAAGATTTTGAAAAACACAGTTGTCTAAGTCTTTTTTTTCTTGAATGCTTAAATTTTTCATTAACCTAACCTTTAAAAATATTGCAAGATTTTATTATAGCGAAAAAACTTTATTTTTGCTTTAAATATTTATAAGTTCTATTTTAAATATAAATGAATATTATTTTAAGGTTTAAAGCTTTTTTCTTAAAATATAATTAGGTTTTATTGACTTTTTCTAAATAAAGTCTTATACTGAATTTAAATTACGCAAAATAAGGAGGAAAATTGATGAATAAATTTTCTATAGTTTTAACTTTGTTGTTATGTGGAAGTTGTGCTTTAGCCTTAGATCCAAATTTGGAAAAAACCAAGAGTGCAACAGGTATTGACCTGCCTACTGCTAAATGGAATTTGCCTAAGGCATTAAATGAAGATGGCACTATAGATGAAACTAAGATGCCAAAAAATTCAGAATATAGCAAAATGGTTATTTTAGGAAATAAAATTCTTAATGAAACAAGCAAATATGTGGGTCCACAGGCAAAAGATCCTAAAAAAAGATTTGCGGGAAATAATCTTTCTTGTTCAAGCTGTCATGCTAATGGTGGAAGTGTGCAAAATCAATCGGGTTTTGTAGGAATTTGGGCAAGATTTCCACAATATAATGCCAGAGGAGATAAAGTAATTACCTTAGCAGATAGGATCAATGGCTGTTTTGAACGCTCTATGAATGGCAAAAGAATGCCTAGCGATGCACCTGAAATGAAAGCCATGCTAACTTATATGCAATGGTTATCTCAAGGAGTTCCAGTAGGAGCTAAGATAGAAGGGCAGGGACTTAAGAAGATAGATTTCATCTCAAGAGCAGCTGATCCTAAAAAAGGTAAGGCAATTTATATGGATAAATGTGCCGTTTGTCATCAAGAAAATGGCTTAGGGCTTAAAAATGAGGATAGCGCAGGGGCGTATTATCTTTATCCACCACTTTGGGGTGATGATAGTTATAATACAGGAGCTGGAATGTATCGTCTTATCAAAGCTGCTTCTTATATTAAAGAAAATATGCCTCAAGGTGCGCCTGACTTAAGTCTTGAAGATGCTTATGATGTAGCAGCTTACATGAATTCACAAGCTCGTCCTATTAAAGCAAATAGAGATAAAGACTTTCCGGATAGAAAAGTTAAGCCTTTAGATATGGATGTAGAACCTTATGATGATAGCTTTTCTACAACCCAACATCGCTATGGACCTTATACAAATATGATCAAAAAATAATTTTAAGGCAATTTTTATTACCTTAAAAATTTATTATTTCATATTGCTTAATTTTTTAACTAGATCTTCTAAATCTTGCATTGAATTGATTGCGCTTGGGTTAATTTGATATTTTCCATTAACAACAAAAGCAGGGGTGCCATAGGTTTTAGCTATATCATTAGCTCTTTGAAACTCGCTTAAAATTTCTTTAGCTTTTGGGGTATTTAAAAAATTTAATACTTCATTTTTATTTACATTCATAGCCTTTAAACCTATGTCGTAAAATTCATCTAAATTTGAAAAATTTCTTTGCTTATTTAAAAAATAAGAAACAAAATAAACATCAGCAAGTTTATGAGATAAACTATCAGAATAACTCGCATCTTTACCATTTTGCTCATCTTTGTATTGAGCAAAGGCAAAAAGCTCATTCATTTCTTTGGAAAATTCCCCATTCATTAAACTTACAGGATAGAGTTTAAAATGTAAATTTGGAAAAGCTTCTCTCAGTTTTTCAAGAGTTCCAAATTTATGATGATTATAACAATGTATACATTTATAAGAAAATGCTTCTATTACACTATTTTCAGAGTTGGGTAAACTTGGATTAAGAGTAATAAAACTATTATTTGCTAATGCAAAACTTGAATAAAATACAAGAGCTAAAACAAATTTGCAAAAAAATTTACGCATATTATATCCTTGGTTAAATAAAATTTTCAAAGATAATTTTATTTAAAAAAAATAAATAAGCCCAAATTTATTTTTAGGCTTATTGTTATTTTTTAGGATTGAATGCTTGATCAACACTAAAAGGCATTGCTTGATAACCCGTGCCTGAACCGCTAAATTGAATTTGAACCGAAGGCTCCTTAGCACCCCAGTTAAATTCATCAATTTCAGGTTTTGGCTCTCCAAGACTTACACCTTTGCTAAGATCAAAAGCCATTCCAGCTGTTGCGCTATAAACCATAATAGAATCTTTATCTGGTTCATATTGAGTTAAAGAAGTTACAGGAGAAAACCATTCATTTCCACGATTTTTACCATATTCCCAAATTTGTTCCACAGTTTTATTTTGCTGATCGATTTTATAAATTACAGCACGAGAATATTTTTGACTTGCAAATGCAGGTTGTTCAGCTCCTCTTGCATCACCATTATCAAAAACACTTATATAAATATAACGCTTGTTTGATTTACTATCAATTCTCCAGCCTGTATGCTGCGTCCAAGTGAAATCAAATCCACCATTTTCATTTTCATAACCTGGGCATTTGCTATAATCATCATCGCAAATAATTTTTTTGCCATTTTTATCTACAGGTTGCAATAAATATTTTTGAAATTCTTTATTCCACCCTTTATGTGCCCCTAAAATCCATCTTATTTTTTTATCACGACCAATTTTAACAACAGCACTTTGATGGCGACTAGAAATAATAATACTGTCATCGCTTGGATCATAATCAACGCTATTTACATGAGCCCAATTCCTACCTATACCTGTACCTGCTATATCTCCAAATTTGTCACTTTCATCCATTTTGGCAAGCTCTTCATCGCTTAAAGTTTTACCCGCTTTGCTTGCATCTATATTTAAACACACTGCACCTTGATCTAAAGCTTTGATAATAGTACTTCTATAAGGATCTAAAATCTCATACAATCTCCAATCATCAACAACATTACCATTCTCATCTACTTCTATAATAGTATCACGCACTGTGCGTACATGCTTACCATCTGGACGCAAAGTATTTGCTGAAGCTACTCTTAATAAATAATGCCCATTTTGCATATTGTCCATAGCATGAGAAAAATCTATATAGGCAGCAGGTAATTTGCGATTGAAAATTTCTCTTCCTAAGACATCGTATTTTACATATCTTTGACCAAATCCCCAAGTTAAAGCTCCATCTTTGTTTTGATGAAAGCCCATCATAATTCCACGATTGTAAATATTATCCCAGTTCATTAGCTTATCGTTATCAAAATACCATCTGATTTCACCCTTGGTATCTATGATAAAGACATTTGAATTTTCATCCCATTCCATAGCGCCACCTACAGGATTATTCCATACAGATTGTGAGCCTTTGCCAGATTGTTTTCCAGGAACATTATTTACTAAATATAACCTATCTGAAAATTTTGGATCCATTTTTAATACTTTCACATTTTCAAAAGGAGTTCCTCTTTGATCAGTACTTCCACTTGGTTCTATGCTAACCCCTGGAGTTGTAATTTTATAAATCTCATCAATGACTTTTTGACTTTTACCATTTGCAGTTTTAGTATAACTTACCTTTACTGTATTTAAATAAGAAGGATAAAGTCCAAAAATAGGAATTCCACCATAAGTCTTAGCCATTTTAGAATTCACATTATAAGAGATAGTTTGGCCATTTGCTTTAGGAACAATGGTTACTTTTATATCACTTAAGACATAACCATTATCCATAATAATAGCGGTCAAAGGAGACAATCCATAAGGATTCATTTTAATCGCACCTATTTGTCCTTGAATTTGCCAATCTATTTTCGCTCCACTAGGACCACCCATGGCCATTAAAGCATTAGGTGCAAGTAGGGTAGAACCCGCCAAAAGTGCCATGCAAAGAGTTTTGCTAAGTCTCATGATCAATCCTTTAAAATTATTTAAGCTATCCTAAGATAGCTTAATAAAATTTTAATAATACACAACAAAAATAATTTGTTGCGTATTTTAAGAGTATCTTTAAACAACTTGATTTAAATGGTTTAAACTAGCTATATTTTGATTTGGATTCTTTGGTTCGCCTATAAATTTAAGCACTAAAACCAAAATAACAATCGCCAATGCAAAAATTTTAGCATTAGGTTTATTTTTATCTAAAACATAAGCTATAAACATTGCAAAAAGCACAATAAAACAACATAAAAATGCTATAAGACAGCAAATTGCCATATTCATAAACTTTAAACTAGGAATCAAATACCAACCATTGCTATAAAGCCCATTTTCAAAATCAGGTGGAGTTCCTATAAAAAATTTTTGAAAAGCATTGAGATGATTATAAGCATTTTCTGGAACTACAGGGGTATCCATCCCACATTCTCCTGTTGGCAAAAACCAACTAGGAGCCCACTCATGCAAAGGTAAATTAAATGGATAAATAGGAATTTCACGACATCCATCTACACCTGCAAAAGGATTTTCAGAATGAACCACTTCATGAATATGATTTAAAGTTAGACAATGCTCAAAGCCAAGCCAAATTCCATAAAAAGCTAAGCTATAAGAAAAAATTTTTATAATATTATTTGTAGGGTTGATTAATGCAATCATACCGCCTATAGCCATAACAAGCATATCAAATCTTATATACACACATTGTTCACAAAGTTCCATAAAAAGATATTCTTGAAATAAAAAATGTGCTATACAAGTAAGCCCTATAGTAACTATAATCAAAATTAACCAAGGTTTGCGCGTATCTTGCCATTTGGAAAGTGAAAAATTTCTGCAATTATCTTTCATTTTTATACAACTCATTTTTGCTTGCTAAGTTCTTTAGTAATTTCAATCAAAGCCTCTGGAGTTTTTAAGAAATTTTCCAAATCAGCTTTACTTACATTCATTGCTTTTAAACCGACACTATAAAAAGCTTCAGGATTTTTACCATTTTCCCATCTTTGTTTTTTCTTAAAATATGCATTAAAATAAGCTTCAGCGACTTTATGAGTCAAACTATTTTTATCCGTAGGATCAATTTTATTTACACCATCCTTAAATGCCGCAAAAGCAAAAATTTCATTAGCTTGCTTTCCATAATCTCCCATAGAACTTACAGGATAAAATTTATAAGTTAAATTAGGTAATTTTTCTTTAACTTTACCCATGGTATTAAATTTGTGATGATCATAACAATGAGTACAGCGATAAGAAAAAATTTCAATCAATGAATTATCAGCGTTAGCAATAGTTACATATTCTTTACCTTCACTTAATGCACTAGCACTTATACCTGCTAAAAAAGCACATACAACAATAGATCTTGCTAATTTTACTGGAAATTTCATTACCTTCTCCTTGAAATTTGGTTTTGATAAAACTTTTTATTAAGTTTTTATGTAATAACCATTATAAAACTATTAAAATAAAAATATTCTTAAAAATTTTATAACTAAGCATATTTACTTTAACTAAAAATCAAGAATAGGGGATTAAAAAATTTAATGCACAAGTTATCATTTTTATGTATATTTTGATAATAATATAAAATAATTTAATTTTTAAATATTCTTTATAGTTTTCAATAAAAGTAAAATATAATTTTAATTTACAAAATAAAATTATCAATTTTTTACATTATATTTTATGGATAAGTTTATTTCACTCAAAAGGTAAAATCATAAAAGTATGTAAAAATAGTAGCTTAATCTATATCAAAGTAGAATAATCTAGGTATATATAAAAAAGTTTGAAAATTATAGTTTTCAATACAAAATTATAAATTTTACATATTTTTACCTTTTATCATATCTTTTTATGATTGATATAAGATTTATTTAATAAAAATATTTCAATCTTTTTGCCTTGCATATAAAAACAAACTTTTTCCTAAAAAAGCTTTTTTTTACTAAGTTAATACTAAAATACCTTTTATAGTTAAAAAGCTAAAAATTTTAGATTTTAGGAAAAGTTTTTATGAAATACCCTTTAGATTGTGAAGAAAATTTTGAAAAATCATTCTTATTTTGGCTGGCAAAATATGTAAAATTTAAACTCAATTCGCTATCTAACAAAGAGCTAAAAAATCCACAAGCTTTAGCAGAAGTTAATTTTGCTCTTACAAAAGGTGTAAAAAATATTGATGAACTTGATGCTCTAGCAAAAAAAGCAAGAAATGCTGGTTTAAGTGGAGTTAATACTTATTTTAACCCCTTAAAAAAAGTATTTGAATATTTAAATTTTTACAAGCTTTATTCTTTAAAACAGATTGATGAAGAACTCATTGTAGAAGTTTTGGCAAGTATAACAGGTGCTTTATCAGATGCAAGTAAAAAAAATTACCGTATTGCTGTGATTAATTTTTTTGATTTTTTAGACAAGCAAAATGAAGAAGATGAAAAAGCGCATATTTTCGATATCAATCTTAAAAACTGGGCAGGTATAGCAGGTTCTAAAGGGGTAAAATTACCTGAATTTATGAGTGAAGAAGAGCTTAAAAAATTTCTTGATGCTATTGAAAATGCAGATTTTAGAAACAATACTGTACGCAATAAACTTATTATTAAAATCATCATTTTTACAGGCATACGGGTAAGCGAAGCTATCAATATCAAAATGGGTGATATTAGCGAAGAAAACGATCTTTATATCATAAGAATAAGAGCTAAAGGCAATAAATATCGTGTTGTAATGATAAAAAAAGAACTTATTTACGATTTGCTTAAAAATGTAAGTATTAATTATATGAGCAAAGACGCCCTACTTTTTGTCAATAAAAAAGGCACTCCACTGACTCAATCTTATGTCAGTCGCATAGTAGAACAGCTTTTATTTCGTGCAGGAATTCGCAAACAAAAAAATGGTGCTCACATGTTGCGTCATACTTTTGCCACCCTACTTTATAAAAAGCAAAAAGATTTAGTTTTAGTTCAAGAAGCTTTAGGGCATGCGAGTTTAAATACTTCAAGAATTTATACTCATTTTGATAATGATAAATTAAAACTTGCCGCACAGGTTGCAAAGGAATTAAGTGACTCTTGAAAACTATGCTATTTTTGGTGGATATTTTTACCATGATTTAAAACACATTTTAAAAGCCTTTAACCACAAAGAAAGTAAAAAGTGCTTTAAATTTATAGAAAAATATAAAAATGATTTTTATATTTTAATGCTTGCTGATTATGAGCTATATAGATATTTTCAAGATAAAAATTTCACAAGCAAAAAAGCTTATTTGTCTGTATTTGCTTTTAAAAAAAGAAAAAAATTTCAAAAAGAAGATATTGATGAAGAAAAATTTATTCCTGAATTTATAAATTTTTTAGATCAAGATAATTACAAAGAAAATTTCATCAAGGTTAAAGAGGCAATCTCCAAAGGAAGAGTTTATCAAATCAACCTCACTCAAAATTTTAAATTTCATAGCAAAATGGATTCTTTTGAACTTTTTAAACTTTTGCTTTCTAGACAAGATACTGAATTTAAAGCTTTTATAAAAGATGAAACAAGAGAAATTTTGTCCTTCTCACCTGAACTTTTCTTCAAGACCAAAAAAAGAAAAATATTTACAAAACCTATGAAAGGCACAATTAAGTGTGATAAAGATCCTATAAAAGATGAAGAAAATAAAACCTTCTTGCAAAATGATACAAAAAATCTAAGTGAAAATGTTATGATTTGTGATCTTTTACGCAACGATCTTTCAAAAATCATCACAAAAAAAAGCTTAAAAACCAAACTTTTTGAAATTCAAAGTCACCCTACTTTACATCAAATGACTTCAAGCGTACAAGGAAAACTTAAAAAAAATATTTCTTTATATCAAATTTTTAAAGCTCTCTTTCCTTGCGGTTCTATTACAGGTGCTCCAAAGCTTGAAAGCATTAAATTTATTGAAGAATTAGAACAAAGAGATCGTGGTATTTACTGCGGAACTATAGGTTTAATACACAAAAATAAAAATAAATTTAGCGTAGCCATACGCACCTTAGAAAAACAAGATGAAATTTATACTTATAGCACGGGTAGTGGCTTGGTTTGGGACTCAAATTTCAAAGATGAATTTGAAGAATTAAAACTTAAAAGTGCGATCTTAAATCCTTGTGATTTTCATCTTTTTGAAACCATGTATTTTAAAAATTCTCAAATTTTATTTTTAAAAGAACATTTATTAAGGCTTATAAATTCAGCTCTTAAATTTAATTTTAACACTCACAAGCTCTTTAAAGATTTTTATAATATTTTAAATCAAAAAAGTTCTTATAAAGAATATCAAAATTTTACACTTTTTAAACTCGATGAAAAAATTTTCCACAAAAAACACTCTTTATTTTATAATTTTCCCCTACCCTTTAAAAATCCACATAAAGAAGGAATTTTAAAGCTTATTTTATACAAAGACGGAAGATACGATTTTCAACAAAGTGCCTTAAGACAAAATTCAAACGATATTTTGCTTTTAAGTGATGATAAAATTAATTCAAAAAGTGACAATCTCTATCACAAAAGCTCGTTGCGTACTTTTTATAATCAACACTCATACAAATGGCAACAAAACTTGTGTTATGACATAGCTTTTTTTAACGAAAAAGATGAACTTTGCGAAGGCTCAAGAACCAATCTCATCTTAGAAAAAAACGCTCAATTTTATACTCCACAAATTCAAAGCGGTATGTTAAATGGCGTATATAGAAATTTCTTAATCAATCTTGGTTTGATAAAAGAAAAAGCATTATTTAAACAAGATTTATTTGAAGCAGAAAATATTTATTGTATTAATTCCGTGCGTGGTTTAAAAAAGGTAAAATTACAATGAAGAAAATTTTATTTATAGATAATTATGATTCTTTTAGTTATACCATCATCTATTATCTTAAAGAACTTGGTTTTGAATGTAAAGTGATAAAAAATGATGCCTTTAAAAAAGCTAAAGAATTAGAAAAATTTGATTTTACTCATCTTATCATCTCTCCTGGCCCTCATTCTCCCAAGGAATCTAAATTAAGCTTAAAAGCAATCAAATATTTTAAAAAAAATAAAAAAATTTTAGGCATATGTTTAGGACATCAGTGTATAGCTGAAGTTTTTGGCGGCAGGGTTTCTAAAATGCAAAATCCCATGCATGGTAAAATTTCTAAACTTTATTTTAAAAAAGATCCTATTTTTAAGGGTATTAAAAAAGAAATTGAAATTTGCTTATATCATTCTTTACACATTAGTTCCATGCCTGAAAAATGCAAAATTTTAGCTCATAATTCAGAAAATATTATTATGGCAATTAAACATAAAAAATATCCTATTTATGGATTGCAATTTCACCCTGAAGCGGTTTTAACTCAAAAAGGCAAAAAAATACTTAAAAACTTTATGAAGCTTTAGTCTTTTTTGCATTTAAAATAACACTCAATATAATCAAAACAAAAGCAAAAATATCAAGCAAGCTATAACGGGTTTTTAAAAATAAAAAACTCATTAAAGCAGCTGCTACAGGTTCTATGGAGGCAATCATACTGGCTCTTAGAGCGCCTATATATTCCACTCCTTTTAAATACAAACAAAAAGCCCCTATAGTTCCGATAAAGACAATCCCGCCCATAGAAAAAAATGCTTTTAAGTTAAAAGCATAGTGAATTAAACCCTTATCAAATTGCAAGATTAATAAAAATACAAAAGAAGCAAAAAGACTTACCCAACCCATTATCCAAAAAAGACCATATTTTAATATCACTTCTCTAGCACTTAAAGAATAAAAAGCAACCCCAAAAGCTCCTATAACAGCCCAAAAAATACCCCAATAATTTAAAACCACCGCTTCAATATCTCCTTTAGTTGCAAGCAAAAACAAAGCAAAAATAATCAAAATCAAAGCCAAAATTTCTATCAATTTAGGAAATTTTTTATTTTTAAAGCACAAATAAAGCATTATAATCAAAGGTGCACAATATTGTATCATTGTTGCAGTTCCAGTATCGGTATAATAAATAGCCTTAAAATAACCAAATTGTGTTAGCAAAAGCCCAAAAAATCCAAACATACAAATACTTAAGCTTTCTTTTAAATTTGCAAAAACGAAAATTTTTTGAGTTTTAAAACTTAAAAAAATTAAAATTAACCCTGTAGATAAAAGCCTATAAAAACAAACCCAATCTAATTTTTAAAAAGGTATTCAGCTAAAACACCGCTAATAGCCCAAAAAATACCTCCCAAAAGAACTAAAAATACACCCATTACAAACCTTAATAAAAATTATTTTAAATTATAGTATATTTTTTTTAAAATAATGTCGATTTAGTGTAATATATATTATAAATTAAGGAGAAAATATGCAAATTAACAATTCCTTAAATAGCTTAAGTCAATATGTTAAAGTCAACTCAAACGAAGAAAATCAAAACTCTAAAAATCAAGAACAAAACGCTTTAGCGCAAGATCCAGCTGTAGAGGTAAATATCAGCAAAGAAGCCAAAGAAAAATCAAATACTTCTAATCAAAACAATTCTCAAGCTCCAGCTCAAGCTTTAAACGCACAAAACAACACGCAACAAGATAGTAGCAGCAATAGTGAAGATAAACTTACAGAATTAACACAAAAGCTTGCAGAAATTCAAGCAAAAATTGTTGAACTAACTGCGAAAATGTCTAAAGCTAATGAGGATCAAATCAAAAGTATTGAAAGTCAAATAGCAACATTAAATGCCCAAGCTTCAACTATTCAAGCTCAAATTCAAGAACTCCAAAGCCAACAAGCTTGATTATATTTTTTCAAAAGTTTAAGAATGCTATAATAATGCATTTTTAAACTTTTTCAAGGAAAAATATGACTTATCTAGAAATCGAAGGCACAAATCATCTAAGCGGAAATGTTACAATAAGCGGGGCAAAAAATGCTGCCCTACCCTTGATCGTTTCAAGCATACTTGCTAAAAATGAAGTAAAAATCAACAATATTCCTAATGTTGCTGATATAAAAACTCTTATATCTTTGCTAGAAAATTTAGGAGCTAAAGTCAATTTTCAAAACAATAGTGCTTTATTAAACACAAACACTCTTAATCAAACCATAGCCAAATATGACATTGTACGTAAAATGCGTGCTTCTATACTTACTCTAGGGCCTTTGCTTGCTCGTTTTGGGCATTGTGAAGTATCTTTGCCTGGTGGATGTGCCATAGGACAAAGACCTATTGATTTACATCTTTTAGCCTTGGAAAAAATGGGGGCAAATATACAAATTAAACAAGGCTATGTCGTAGCTAGTGGAAATTTAAAAGGCAATGAAATTCTTTTTGATAAAATCACGGTTACAGGTAGTGAAAACATCATCATGGCAGCAGCTCTAGCTAAAGGTAAAACCAAACTCTTAAATGTTGCAAAAGAACCCGAAGTAGTTCAACTTTGCGAAGTTTTAAAAGACGCAGGACTTGAAATCAAAGGCATAGGCACAGATGAACTTGAAATTTATGGCAGCGATGGAGAACTTTTAGAATTTAAAGAATTTAGCGTTATACCTGATAGAATTGAAGCAGGAACTTATCTTTGTGCAGGGGCTATTACAAATTCTAAAATTACTTTAGATAAAGTTAACGCCACTCATCTTAGTGCAGTTTTAGCAAAACTTCATCAAATGGGTTTTGAAACTTTGATTGCAGAAGATAGTATCACCCTACTTCCTGCTAAAGAAATTAAACCTGTAGAAATCATGACAAGTGAATATCCAGGCTTTCCAACCGATATGCAAGCGCAGTTTATGGCACTAGCTTTAAAGGCTAATGGAACTAGCATTATCGATGAAAGACTATTTGAAAATCGCTTCATGCATGTAAGCGAACTTTTAAGAATGGGTGCGGATATTAAACTCAACGGTCATATTGCTACTATAGTAGGCGGAAAAGAACTTAACGCTGCTGATGTCATGGCTACAGATTTGCGTGCTTCTTCAGCCCTTATCTTAGCAGCTCTTGCAGCTAAAGGCACAAGCAAAGTCCATAGAATTTATCATCTTGATAGAGGTTATGAAAATTTAGAAGAAAAATTTAAAGGTTTAGGTGTTAAAATCACAAGGCTTGAAGAATGAAAAATATCTTTGAAACCTTAAAAGACTTAGAAAATCAAATTTCATGCTTAGATGAAAGTGAGCTTATTAGCCTTGAAAAAGCAAAGGATAGAATTTTAGCTAAAGATTTATACGCTAGAAAAAATCTACCTAGTTTTGACAATGCTGCTCTTGATGGCTATGCTTTTAATTATACTGATATCAATGAGGCTTTGGAGATTAAAGGGACTATTCTTGCAGGAGATAAAAATTTTTATACAGTTGCTAAGAATGAATGCTATAAAATCATGACAGGGGCTAAAATGCCCAAAAATGCTGATACTATCTTAATGTTAGAAGATGAGTATATAGAAGAAAATAAACTCATCATTAAAAAAGCCCCTAAACAATACAATGCCTATCGCTATAAAGGCGAAGAATTAAAAAAAGGTGAAATTTTACTTCAAAAAGGCACCAAACTTAATGATAAACATATCGCCCTGCTTGCTTCTCAAGGGCTTTATAAAATAGAAGTCATAAGAAAAATTCGCATAGGTATTTTTTCAAGTGGAAATGAGCTAAAAGAACCTTGGCAAGAATGCGATGAAGAAAGTATTTATAATGCCAATGCTTTGCCTTTACTAACCATGCTTCAAAATGCTTCTTATTTGGGTATTATTAAAGATGATTTTAAAAGCACTAAAGAGGCTTTAGAAAATACAAATTTTGATCTTTTAATCACTTCAGGAGGTGCAAGCGTTGGCGAGGCTGATTTTATGGAAAAAGCTTTAGATGAATTAGGCTTTACTCCGCTTTTTAAAGGCCTAAAAGCACGCCCTGCAAGACCTACTAAACTTTATAGAAAGGGTAAAAATTTCGTATTGATTTTACCAGGAAATCCTATGGCAGCTTATCTTTCTTGTTTTATTTTTGCTAAAAAAATCATTGATTTATTAAGTGGAAATCTAGAC
Organism: Campylobacter sp. CFSAN093229; assembly: GCF_011068225.1. Lineage (NCBI taxonomy): Bacteria > Pseudomonadati > Campylobacterota > Epsilonproteobacteria > Campylobacterales > Campylobacteraceae > Campylobacter > Campylobacter sp. CFSAN093229. The sequence goes on from NZ_JAAMXB010000004.1 coordinate 107,998, forward strand.
AATCCTTTAAAATTTCATGCTACAATGGGCATAGATTTAAAGCTTAAAAATGGAAGAAATAATCTCATCTTAGGAAATTTAGAAAAAGATATTTTTACACCATTTAATGAAAACAAATTTGGCTCTGGCATGATACTTCCACTTGTTAAAAGTGAGTTTTTACTTATAAGTGAAGAAAATACAAGCGAATTAAAAAAAGGTGATGAAATCACGCTTTTAAAAATATAATGTTTGTGTTTTTCACAAACATTAGCTTAATTTATCCTCATCATCATGATCATGGATATATTGTTCATCATTTTCCAAGGTGTCAACAAAACGCCCTATCCTTTCCCAGCGAACATTTTTATCTTTATCCCAAGAGAAATATACAAACCAAGGTTTACCTACTATCAACCTATAAGGAACAGAGCCCCAAAAACGACTATCATAAGAATAATCACGATTATCACCCATCATGAAATACTCATTTTCAGGTACATCAAAAACATAAGCATTTCCTCCGCTAAAACCTATATGATTTCCAAGTTCTTTAATATAAGTTGGAGACATAGCAAAATCACCTATGCTAAGAAAGCGTAAAATATCGCTTTCTATATCTTTTTTTGGATTATAATGAATACCTTTTTGTTTATAAGGTTCTTTTACATAAATTTGTCCTCCAAGAGTAACAAGATCATTTGGATAATGTTCTCTCATGAAATCATCACCCTCATGCATTCTTACATAAAGTGTTTTATTTGCATAAACTATCCTATCTCTTCCTGTACCTACACAACGCTTTACAAAGTGTTCTTTTTCATTTCTAGGATTTCTAAAAACAACTATATCTCCTCTTTGTGGCCCTTGTGCTTTTATCAAATGTCCATCTTTATTAAAATCTGGCAAAACAGGAATTTCCAACCAAGGAATATGAGGAGTTGGGATACCATAGCTAAATTTTTTAACAAATAAAAAATCCCCTACCAATAAGGTGTTTTTCATAGAACCAGAAGGAATAACAAAAGCTTGTATAAAGAAAAAAATCACCAAAAGAACAATAACTACTGTTCCAGTCCAAGACTGTGAAAATTTATATAATTTCTTTAAAATTTCCATAGATTTTCCCTAATTAAGTCTATTTTTAGCAGATTTAACTGTGTTTTCTAAAAGCATGGCTATAGTCATAGGACCTACTCCACCTGGAACAGGAGTTATATAACTAGATTTTTTAGATACCTCTTCAAAATCCACGTCTCCAACTATCTTTCCACTTTCAAGACGATTGATTCCAACATCAACAACAATCACTCCTTCTTTTACCATATCCGATCGAAGTAAATTCACACAACCTGCTGCTACTATAATCAAATCAGCTTGCCTAGTATAAAGGCTCAAATCTTTGGTTTTAATATGACAAACGCTTACTGTAGCTCCAGCGTTTAAAAGCATAGTAGCCATAGGACGACCTACTATATTTGAAGCACCTATAATAACAGCGTCTTTTCCTTCTAAATCAATTTCATAAGCCTTCAAAAGCTTCATAACTCCAAGTGGAGTACAAGGCAAAAACCCACTTTCTAAGCCTAAATTTAAATATCCTACATTAATAGGATGAAAGCCATCAACATCTTTACTACTTATAATACTTTCAAGTATTAAATCTTTACAAATATGATCAGGTAAGGGAAGCTGAACCAAAATTCCATGAACACTATCATCGTGATTTAAGGTATTAATCAATGCCAAAAGTTCATTTTGTGTAGTATTTTCATTAAGATGATAAACTAAAGATTTAATTCCACATTCTTCACAGGCTTTAGCCTTAGATTTTACATAAGTTTGACTTGCAGGATTATCTCCAACCAAGATAACAGCTAAACAGCTTTCAATCCCTTTGCTTTTCAAAAATTGATTTTTTTCTTTTAATTCTTCTTTGATTTTTGCACTTAAAGCTTTACCATCAAGCAAAGTCATTATTTTCCTTCTATAAATTTAATCACTTTTTTAAAGTAAAAATTGTATCATATTAAAACTTCATTAACAAGGTGAAACTTTGAAAATTGTTTTAATGTTTTTTTTATTTAGTATCAATCTTTTTGGTGCTGATTTTATCACTCTTAAAGAATACTCTAAAATGCTTTATGAAAATCCAAGGGGCATTAGTTGTAAAGAATGTCATGGAGCAGATGGAAGCGAACAAATTTTAGGATATTATATGAAAAATGGTATTAAAACAGCTTATAAAGTTCCAAGTATACAAAATCTTAGTTTTGAGAATTTTAAAAATTCTCTTAATCAGAGTAAAGACGCAAAATCAATCATGCCAAATTACTCTTTAACAAATGATGAAATTGTAACTTTATATAATTACATCAAGCAATTTAGCAAGGAAGAAAAATGACAAACAAAAAAGCTTTTAAAGAAGCGTGTAAATTCATCGCAGGCGGTGTAAATTCTCCAGTTCGTGCTTTTGCAAATGTTCAAAGTGAGCCAAAATTTATTTCTCATGGAAAAGGTGCTTATATTTTCGATATAGATGGAAATTCTTATATAGACTATATTCAAAGCTGGGGGCCTTTACTTTTTGGACATTGCGATAAAGATATACAAAAAGCTTGTCAAAAAGCACTTCATAAAGGTTCAAGTTTTGGAGCTCCAACTTTATTAGAAACTGAACTTGCCAAGCTTGTTTTATCTGATTTTCCACATTTAGAAAAAATCCGCTTTGTAAGCAGTGGAACGGAAGCAACCATGAGTGCTATTCGTCTTGCCCGTGGCTTTACTAAAAAAGATAAAATTTTAAAATTTGAAGGATGTTATCACGGGCATTCTGATTCATTATTGGTGAGTGCAGGAAGTGGTGCTGCTACTTTTAACTCTCCTAGTTCTTTAGGTGTTTTAGAAGATGTAGCTAAACACACTTTAGTAGCGAAATATAATGATATAAATAGCGTTAAAGAGCTTTTTGAAAAAAATAAAGATATTGCATGTGTTATCATTGAGCCTATTGCTGGAAATATGGGGTTAGTTCCAGCTAAACAAGATTTTTTAGAAGAACTTGCTAAGATCTGTAAAAACAATCAAACTCTGCTGATTTTTGATGAAGTAATGAGTGGATATAGAGCATCTTACCTTGGTTCCTATGGAATCAATCATATCCAAGCAGATATAATTACTTTTGGTAAGGTAATAGGAGGTGGTCTACCTGCAGCAGCATTTGCTTCTAGAGCTGAAATTATGGATATTTTAAGTCCTTTGGGTGGAGTTTATCAAGCAGGAACTTTAAGTGGAAATCCTTTGGCAATGGCTGCAGGTATAGCAAGTCTTACAAAAGCCAAAAAGAAAACCAAGCTTTATGACAAACTTGGAAAATTAGCAAAAAAACTTACCCAAGGAATGAAAAAATTAGCAGATGAAAAAGGACTTCCGCTGCAAGCTTGTCATGTAGGTTCTATGTTTGGATACTTTTTCACCAAAGATCCTGTATCAAACTACCAAGATGCATTAAAATCTGATCTAGCATTATTTTCAAAATTTCACAAAAATATGCTTGAAAATGGAATTTATTTAGCACCTTCTCAATTTGAAACAGGCTTTATATGTTCAAAAATGGATGATAAAATTATAGATACAACACTAGAGGCTGTTAGGGAAAGCTTTAAAAGAATATGAGCAATATTTTAAAAGAAGAAAAAAATCACTTAGAAAATTCCAACAGCAAAAGACAAAAAATCATTCGCAAAACTCTTGAAGCTGCGGATGGTTTAAGTCTTGGTATCTCTATGGTTGTTGCTGTATTTATAGGTGTGGGAATAGGATATTTACTTAAAAAATTTACTCCTTATCCTTGGCTTTTTTGGCTTGGAGTTTTTTGGGGGATCAGTGCTGCTATACTTAATGTTTACAAAGCTTATAAAGTTCAAATAAAAAGCTATGAAGAATTTAAAGAAAGAGATGAGTTGATCAAAGAAAAAATTCAAAAAGAAAAGAACAAATAATGGAACATAAAAAAGCTCTATTTTGTATTTTTGCCATTATTCATTTATTTTTTTGGATCATATTTTCATCGTTAAATCATTTTAAATTAGATACATTTTTAAGCTATGAAATAGCTTTTTTTAGTGTTTTATTGATTATTTTTGCTTCTTATTTAAATTATAAAAAAGCCATTATAAAAAAATCAAAAAATTATGAAAAAGATTTTAATTTCATTTCATCGCTTTTTATCAAAAAAAAACAAAATTTATCAAAAATTATTCATTTTAAAGTTCTAAAAGACGATTTAAAGCCAAATGTTAAAGAGAAAATCCATTTTTTTGCTATGTTTTTTACTCTCTTTAAATTGATGGCTTATGTAATATTGGTTGCTGGATTTTTATTTTTACATCGCCAAGATAAATTAGATATCTTTGCTTATATTTGTGGAATTTCATCCTTGCTAGTTTGTGTGTTTATTTTTATTTTATATATAAAAAAGTATGAGTCCAAAAAAAATTATTAAATCAATGACAGCACTTTTTGCTGGTATGGCATTTTTATTTGCAGGTAATGCCTTGATAGTAAGCTCTATAGGTGTTATATTAAAAGAAAACGGAGAAAGTTCTTTAGCTGTTGGAGTAGTAAGTTCTTGTTTTTTTGTAGGTGCTCTTGTTGGAACTATCAGTGCTCATAAAATTATTTCTCGTATAGGTCATATACGCTCTTTTGGGCTATTTGGTGCTATTTTTGGAATTTCAGCTATGCTTCATACAGTAAGCGAAAATCTTATCTTTTGGGCTATTTTAAGATTTTTCATAGGGATTTGCTACTATGGACTTTTAATGGTCATAGAATCATGGCTTAATGAAAAAAGCAAAAATGCCATTCGATCTAGAATTTTAGGTTTTTATGAAATTGTTTTTTATCTTGCGTTTGGTATTGGAGTTTTAATCATAGCGTTAAATTTGAGCAAACATAGTGTATTTATTCTCAGTGCAACTTTAATTTTACTTTCATCTTTACCTTTAAATCTAATTAAAATCAAAGAACCTGTTTTGCCCGCATCAAGTCCTATTTCTATACCTAAAATTTTTGATATAGCTCCTTTAGCTATCGTCACAAGCTTTATAGCCGGAATGCTTATAAATGGCTTTTTTTCTATGGCATCTTTATTTATACTTTTGCAAGGTTTTGATACAAAAGCGGTTTCTTATTTTATATTTTGTGGGGTTTTAGGTGGTTTTATTGCACAAACCATCATAGGAACTATTTCAGATAAACTTGGTCGCAAATTTGCCATTATCACTTGCGCAAGCATAGGATTTATCACTATGCTTATATTTATCTTTTTTAAACTTCATTTGTATATGCAATATTTTTTAGGAATTACTCTTGGTATAGGAATATTTTGTTTATATGCTTTAGCACTTGCTAGAGCAAATGATGTTTTAGTAAGCAAAAATAAAGGTGTAGAGTTAGGTCGTGGGGTTCTTTTTTGTTATTCTTTGGGCTCTTTGTTTGGCCCTTTAATTTTAGGTTTTTTAATGCAATATTTTGAAATCAAAGGTTTTATATGGTTTTATATAGTTTCTTTAGCATTTTTAATTCTTTTTGCTATCAATAAACCAAATATTTTAAATAAAAAATTTAAGAAAAAGCCTGGAAATATGGTGATATTTGATGATTAATACTCAACTAGCAAGTCAAATTGCCAATACGCAAAAAAATGATTTAAAAGTAGATAACTCTGCTTCAAAAGATAAAACAAATTTAAAAGACAATCCAAAAGAAGCACTTGCACAAGCTTTAAAGCAAAATTTAGGTTTAAGCAAGGACGCTAGTAGTGAGGAAATACTAGCAAAATTTGTTCAAAATGAAACAGGTACCAAATTAAAAGAACTTGTTAATAAACTTTTAGATCAAATCAATGCTCAAAAAAATCCCGATTCCCCTGTACTTAAACAAGGAAAAAATTTAAATTTAGCTCCTAATTTTGCTAATGAATTAAAAACTTTAAGTACAGAACTTGCAAAAAGTGATACTTTTACACAAGTTTTAGACAGATTAAATCAAATTTTAAAACCTGCCAGTGAAATAAAAAACAATAACTTAGCTCCTTTGTTTAAAAATTCAGGCGTATTTTTAGAAGCTAAATTAAAAGATGCCCTAAACGAAGAATTACTACCCAAAAGTTTTCACTCTCTTTTAAGTACAATCAAAGGTCTTAGTAGCGAAAAACTAAGCGTTCAGATAGCCCAGCTTGCAAATACAAATTTAAGCCCAAAAGACACTTTAAAAGAATTAAAAAATATTATTAATTCTAGCAAAAATGAAAATAAGCAAATTTTAAATCAAAGTTCTTTTAAAGCACTTTTAAATTTAAGTTCTAAATTGGAAAATTTTAAAAATTATATAAGTAAAAATCCCAGTCATGCTCAAGAAAAAATCACCCCTATAGCTAATAAAATTTTAAAAGAATTAAATTCCATCAAAAATGATTTTTTCAAAGCTCTTAATAAGCCAGAAAATTTAATGATAAAAGATCCAAACATCCTTAAGCAAACTGCTACCGCCTTTGAAAAACTTGAAAATACTTTAAAAAATATACTAGGCAATCAAGCTTCTAAAATACAAGATAAAGAAAATATTTTAGAAAATATTTTAAGTAACAAAGAAAATATGAAAGAAGAAAAACTTAATCATAACACAAAAAACCAAGATGAAGAAAAACATATAAAAGCATCAAAAGAAGAAACTCTCACAGATGATACTAAAACCGATATTAAGCAAGATTCAAAAAACGAAGAAAATTCGCATGCAAAAGAAACTGATATAAAAGAAGATGAAAATTTAGATTCTGATATAAAAACTCACGAAGAAGATACCCAAGATACAAAAAATGATATTCAAAACAATGAAACAGAAAATAAGCCAGACAATGATATAAAAAACTCTACTCCAAACCAAGAAAAAATTAAAGATGGAAAACAAGAAAAATCAAAAGAAAATATCAAAGAAAATCCAAAATTTTATGAAACAAAAACAGAAAACAAAACTTCAATCAATACAAATACCAACACTTCAAATCCTAACACAAACAACACGCAAAATTTAAATAATTCTCAAAATATTCAATCTAACAATAACCAAACTATGCAAAATATTTTTAAAAATCAGGAATTTATAAAACAAAATATTGTAAAAAATTTAGCATTTAATGTAGAAAATTTAGATCTAGAACAAGTGCAAGATTTAAGTAAAAATTTAAACAATCTTTCTCGTAGACTTAATGAAAGCTTAAAAGAACTTGAACCCTATACTCAAAATGCCAAGCTTAATCAAGCAGAAATTAAAAATCTCGAACACAAACTCAATCTTTCTACCAAAGATCTAGCGCAAATTAAACCAAAAACAGAACAAGATATAGCTGAATCTTTACATCATGATGTAAAATCAACACTTTTGCAAATTTCAAATTTAGCTAAAAATGAAGGCAATGAAGCTGTATATAATCAAGCTAATCGTCTTTTAGCACAAATTGAAATCAATCAGCTTATGTCTTTAGCTAATGATTCTATCAATACTTATCTGCCTTTTTCTTGGGATGATTTAAATGATTCTAAAATTATGTTTAGACGCGGAAAAAAGGATAAATTTTTTGCTCAGATTAAACTCGAATTTGCAAAACTTGGGGATTTGGAAATTCTTATTTCTTTAAATAATGAAAAATATATAGATATTAATATTATGGCAGAAAATATTGAATTTAGAAAAACCATCTATGAAAATGCCCATGAGCTTAAAAGAAATATTAATAAAGCAGGACTTTTAAGTGCAAATTTCTTTGTAGGTGATATCATAAGAAGTAAATTTGATACTAGAAGTATGAAAAATTTAGATCTTGAAATGGGTATGGATAAAAAAGTATGAGCAAAATCAAAAGATCAATTAAAAAAGCTGTAGCTCTAGGCTATCAAAAAGAAAAAAACTCTGCCCCAAAAGTGCTTGCAAGTGGCAAAGGTGAAAGTGCTGCTAAAATTATTTCTTTAGCCAAGGAACACGGAGTTCCCATTAAAGAAGATGAAGATTTAATAGAAATTTTAAGCAAACTTGACTTAGGCGATGAAATTCCACCTAATATGTATAAAGCTGTAGCTGAAGTTTTTGCCTTTATCTATCAAATGGCAAATAAAACTCCTAAAAACTAATCCGCTATTTTTTCTCCAAATTTAATACCCTGCCCTGCTTTTAAATTAAAATTTAAAATCCCTTTTTGAGAGATTAAAACTATAGTAGAACCCAGTTCAAAATTTCCTAGTTCTTCGCCTTTTTTGAAATTTAAATTTTCATATTTTCTAGTAAAATTATGAGAAATTTTAGCATTGGTTTGTATGCTTGTATCAAAATTAAAACGCATTTTTCCTACATTTTGCGCTCCTACAAAAACAAGCCAAAAAATACCTTTTTCATTTTGACATTTTAAACTCACTCTTTCATTTTTTATATACAAATTACTAATGCGTTCTAAATGCTTTTCATTTACACTATAAAGGGCGCCGCTTGTGTAAGTTGCACTTAAAATTTGCATATCACAAGGGCTGTGATAACGATGATAATCTTTTGGAGAAAGATAGATATTGACATAATCAAGCCCATTTTTAAGCTCATCTTTTTCAAAGCTATCTTTTAAAAGCTCCTCAACGCTATAAGTATGCCCTTTTATAGAAAAAGCAAAATGTTCTTCATTTGCCAAAAAAGTACTTCCACACTCTAAAATTTTACCATCACTTGGACTGATAAAACCTTCTTCAAGTTTTCTTGGAATGTGCAAAGTTCTTGTAAAAAGAGCATTTAAACTCTCGTATTCACAAGGAGATTTAAATTCACTCATATCGATATTAAAATACTTAACATAATTTTCATTAATAACTTTTTGTATCATTTTAGGAAATTTAATCCCCGCTACAAAACCAAAAAGCCTCGAACTTTCTTTTGAAAAACTCATTTTTTTCCTTTTAAATTTAAAATCACTATTTCACTCGGAGCAAAAACTCTAAGACTTGGCCCCCAAAATCCTGCGCCACTACTCACATAAAGCTTAGTTTTTTCTCCTAAATTATAAAGCCCATGAACAAAACCTTGCTGAAGTTTAACTAAAAACATAAAAGGAAAAATTTGCCCTCCATGCGTATGCCCACTTAAAACAAGGTCAAAATCACTTAAATTATAAAGCAAAGCTGTTTTAGGTTGATGTGTGAGTAAAATACTAGCTTTACTTGTATTTAAATCCACTTTTATTCTTGCTAAATCAGGAGCATATAACCCCTTATTAAGTCCGGCTAAATCTCCAAGCCCAGCAATATTTATAAAACCCAAATCTAAATTTTGATTGACTAAAATTTTCATATTAGTATGTTTTCTAAGCAAATCCAAAACTTCATTGATACCATGATAATACTCATGATTTCCCAAGGCATAAAAAGTTCCATAAGTGGAATTAAAATCATTAAGTTTTGAGATATAATTTTTTAAATCTTTAGGATTAGTATCAATCAGATCTCCTACTATTACAACCATATCAGGACTTTGCAAATTCACTTTAGTGATGAGCTTATCTAAAAAATTTTCATGCAAATTTTTACCCAAATGTATATCAGTAAGCATGGCAATTTTTAAATCTTGTTTAAGATTTGGTATTTCAACATCAACACTCTTTACTTCAGGTATTTTTAGAGCATTATTTATACTTACATAAATTAAAAACACACTTAAAACTATAAGAGAAAGCTCAAAAATCAAACGCAAAATAAGATTATATTTTTTATCTCTTTTACCCATAAGAGCTAAAATCAATTTAATAAAATCCCAAGCTAAAGTCATAAAAAACAAACAATAAGTCGGTGCATAAAGCATGGCTAAAATTTCATACCAAGTATCACTTAAATATTCATCTCTACGAAATATTAAAAACACAGCTTGGGCTAAAAAAAGCACAATAAAAATAAAGGCAAAAATTTTATAAAAATACTTAAAAAGAGTAATTTTCTTGATTAATCTTTTATAAATATAAACATTTGCTAAGCCAAAAATCAATAATATAATGAAAGAAAAAATTAAAAATATCATAAAAGTATTATAACCAAGTAAAATTAAATATCCGTATAAATTTTTCTGTTATAATAAGCTTTTAAATAATTTTAAAGGCTATAAAATGTACCGTTTTGCACCTTCTCCCACAGGTGATATGCACATAGGAAATTTACGCGCAGCAATTTTTAATTATATCTGTGCAAGACAAAAAAATATGGATTTTATCTTACGTATTGAAGATACTGATAAGGCTAGAAATATAGCAGGAAAAGAAGAAGAAATCAAAGAAATTTTAAATCTTTTTGGTATTTCATGGCAGCATTACTATATACAAAGTGAAAATTTAAAATTCCATCGCCAAATGGCTTTAAAACTTGTAAGTGAAAAGAAAGCTTTTGCTTGTTTTTGCACCGAAGAAGAACTTGAAGCAAAAAAAGAGTTAGCTAAAAAACAAGGTAAAGCTTATCGCTACGATGGCACTTGTGAAAAACTAGCCGATATTGATGTTTTAGAATGTGAAAAACCCTTTGTTATCCGTCTTAAAAAACCTACTCATACTATGAAATTTACTGATTTTATCAAAGGCGAGCTTAGTTTTGAGCCTGAAAACATAGACTCTTTTGTGATTATGAGAACGGATAAAACTCCAACTTATAATTTTGCTTGTGCGGTTGATGATATGCTTGAAAATGTCACTTGTATTATACGCGGAGAAGATCATGTTTCAAACACTCCAAAACAAGAACATATCCGCACAAGCTTAGGTTATAATAAAGCTATCACTTATGCACACTTGCCTATCATTTTAAACGAAGAAGGTATTAAAATGAGTAAAAGAGAAGTACATTCTTCTGTAAAATGGCTACTTGAAAGTGGAATTTTACCTAGCGCAATCGCAAATTATCTGATCATGCTAGGCAATAAAACTCCTTGTGAAATTTTTACCTTAGAAGAAGCTATAAAATGGTTTGATATTTCTAAAGTTTCAAAAGCTCCCGCAAGATTTGATCTTAAAAAACTCTTACAAATCAATCGTGAACATATCAAAATGATCAAAGATGATAAGCTTAATAAAATTTTAGATTTAAACAAAGATCTTGCACAGCTTGCTAAATTTTACACTCAAGAAGCAAGCACCATAAAAGAACTTAAAGAAAAAATGCAAGCTATTTTTAGCACAAAAGACTTTGGAGAGTTTGAAACAGAATGTAAAATTTTAAAAGAACTCTTAAAAGATATTGAACTTTTTGAAAACTATGAAGATTTTAAAAATGAACTTTTAAGCAAAAGCGACTTAAAAGGTAAAAAATTTTTCATGCCTTTAAGGATAATTTTAACAGGAAATATCCACGGACCTGAGCTTAGCGATCTTTATCCTTATATTAAAAATTTTATTCACGAATTAGCAAGGATTTAATTATGGTTATAGACTCTTTTATTATTTCTATTTTTCAAGTACTACAAATTGTCATTAACATTTATACTTGGATTATTATCATCACAGCACTTTTAAGCTGGGTAAACCCTGATCCTTATAATCCCATAGTGCAAATTTTATATAAATTAAGTTATCCTGCTTACGCCTTAGTTAGAAAAATTCCAACACGCATTGGCAATATTGATCTTGCGCCTTTGATTATAGTCTTAGCATTGCAGTTTCTTGGCATTTTTCTTGGGAATATCTTAAGGAGTATATTGTGATAAAAAAAATACTCGTTTTTTTATTTATTTTTTCAAGTTTAAATGCTACACAATATAGTATAGAAAAACTCAAAAAGGAAGAAAATTCACTTGCTAAGGATTATTATATTTATAGGCTTTTAGAAAAAAATAAAATCAGTAAAAAAGATGCACAGGATTTAAATTCTCATATTTTTCGCTATATAGGAAAAATTAAATCCGAACTTGAAAAAATCATCCCTTTAAAGCCTTATATCAACCCAAAATATGCTAAATGCTATACCTATACAGCAAATACTATCTTAGATGCAAATTTAACTTGTCAAAGTGTGCGCTTAAATTCATTAGTTTTTATAGCGAGTTTAAATTCCAAAGACCGAACGACTTTAGCTCAAACCTTTAAAAATCAAAGACCTGATTTGACAAATTTATTACTAGCTTTTAATACTTCTGATCCTATGAGCTATATAGTACAAAAAGAAGATATTAATGGTTTTTTTAAACTTTATAATTATTCTAAAAAATACGACTTAGATTTAAATACAAGTTTAGTCAATAAACTACCAAACCACATTGGTTTTAAAGATTTTGCACAAAATATTATTATTAAAAAAGAAAATCCAAAATTTAGACATTCTATGCTAGAAATAAATCCTGAAAATGTAAGTGAAGATTCTGCTTTCTATTTGGGAGTCAATGCCTTAACTTATGATAAAACAGAGCTTGCTTATGACTTTTTTAAAAAGGCGGCACAAAGTTTTAAATCGCAAAGCAATAAAGACAATGCTATATTTTGGATGTGGTTGATTAAAAACAATGAAGAAGATTTAAAAACTTTATCACAAAGTTCTTCTTTAAATATTTATAGTCTTTACGCAAAAGAACTTGCTAACACACCTTTTCCAAAGATAGAAAGCCTTAATCCAAGCAAGAAAAAAAATAATTTTAACATGCAAGATCCTTTTGCTTGGCAAAAAATAAACAAACAAATTCGCGATGCTAACGCAAGTCAACTAGATGTCTTGGCAAAAGAATTTGACACACAAGAAACCTTGCCTATTTATGCTTACATATTAGAACGCAAAAATAATTTTAAAAAACATTATTTTATAATGCCTTATTATGACAATATAAAAGACTATAACAAAACAAGACAAGCTTTAATTTTGGCTATTGCCAGACAAGAAAGTCGTTTTATTCCAACTGCTATTTCAGTTTCTTATGCTTTAGGCATGATGCAATTTATGCCATTTTTAGCCAATCACATAGGGGAAAAAGAATTAAAAATTCCAAATTTCGATCAAGATTTTATGTTTAAACCTGAAATAGCATATTACTTTGGAAACTATCATCTAAATTACCTTGAATCGCGTTTAAAATCTCCACTTTTTGTCGCTTACGCTTATAATGGCGGTATAGGATTTACTAACCGTATGCTTGCAAGAAATGATATGTTTAAGACAGGCAAATTTGAACCTTTCTTATCCATGGAATTAGTTCCTTATCAAGAAAGCCGAATTTATGGAAAAAAAGTTCTAGCTAATTATATTGTGTATCGACATCTTCTGAACGATAGTATAAAGATTTCGGATATTTTTGAAAATTTAATTCAAAACAAGGCAAATGATCTAAACAAATCTTAGCTACAAGCCTAGTCTCTTCCTTGACACTAGGAAGAGATACTTTAAAATAATCAGTATAGTTGTTTTGTATTATATATTTTAAGTACTCATCATCCAGTTTTTCAATATTGGCTTTTTTATTATTGATAAAAACTTCTAAATTTTGAATTTTTAATGTATTTGGAGTAAAAGACAAGGCCAATACATCATCTTTACTTGTCTTATCTAGAATTGGGTTTAAATAAGACATGGTTATAATGGCATTAATCTTATCTTGTGTGATTTTATATTTTTGAGTAAACATTAAAGTTTGAGATTTTAAATTTGTATCCACAATCGCCTGATCTTTTAAAGAACAAGCTCCAAGCAAAAAAGCACCTAAAATTACACTATAAATTTTCATTCTTTTTCCATATTTTTTAGTATTATTGTAGCCTTTTAACCCTATTTTTTGGTTTAAAAAGATATAATTTTACAAAAAAATTAAGAGTATATTTTATGAAACAACTTATCATGGCTTTTAGCGGCCCGTCAAATTCAGGTAAAACTACACTTATTACCAAAATAGCTGATAATTTTTTGCAACAAAATTTAAAAGTTTTAATCATTAAACACGATCCTGCTGATAAAGCTCAATTTGATTTTAACGGTAAAGATAGTTTTAAATTTTTTCAAAGTGGGGCTGAAGTCATGGTTTTAAGCCCTACGAGAACAACTTTTTTTTCTCATGAAAATAGAGATATTTTAAAAGCTTTAAAATTAGCACCCAATTTTGACATTTGTTTGGTTGAAGGATTAAAAACTCTTGATTTACCACGCATTAGCGTATTTTGCAAAGAAATTGATGAAAGTTATTTTACTTTCTCAAACGCCATTGCAAGCTATGAAAAAATTTCTCACCCTTATCTTACTTGGCTTGATTTAAACGATATACAAGCTATTTGCCAATACATACTTAAAAATGCTAAAAATTTACAAGGAGAATTATAAAATGCAAGAAGTGATTTCTTATATACAAAAAGCGGTTTTAGAAATTTCTAACGCTTTAAAATTTCCCGATACAAGCTACAGTCAAAATCAAAATTTTACAGGCGATACCCAACTCAAATTTGATGTTTTAAGCGATGAAATCATCACAAAAACTCTAAGTCAATGTTCAAGCATTAAAGCCATCATAAGTGAAGAAAAAGACGAAATTTTAATGCTTAATGAAAAAGCAAATTTTATCGTAGCTTATGATCCTTTAGATGGTTCTAGCTTAATGGATGTTAATTTTGCCATAGGTTCTATTTTTGCTATCTATGAAGAAAAAGCAAATGCTAAAAATTTAAGAGCTGCACTTTATAGTATGTATGGAGCGCGCTTAGAACTTGTGATTTGCAAAGATCAGCCAAAACTTTATCGCTTAAATGCAAATAATGAATTTATTTTTATAAAAGATCTTAAAATGAATGAAAAAGGCAAGATTAATGCTACAGGTGGAACGCAAAAATTTTGGGAAAAAAAACACGCTAAATTTATCAAAAGTCTTTTTGATGAAGGCTATCGCTTAAGATATTCTGGAGCCATGGTAAGCGATATCAATCAAATTTTATTAAAAGGGGGTGGCATTTTTAGCTATCCTGCAACACAAGATGCGCCTAATGGCAAACTTCGTGCCTTTTTTGAAGTCTTTCCTCTAGCCTTTATCATAGAAAAAGCAGGCGGAAAAACTACAAATGGAAAAAACCACTCCTTACTTGAACTTGAATTTGATAAAATCCATGCGACAACTCCTTGTTTTTTTGGCTCAGGATATGAAATTTCAAAACTTTTAAAGGCTTACAATGAATGAAGCTAGAGATGAATTTGAGCAAGATATGGATAAAAAAAAAGAAATTTTACTTTCATGTCAAAACTCAAAAAACCTAAACTCTTGTTATAATTGCGATGAAATTTTTAACTGCCAAACTAGAAAAAATTATGTTGATGCAGTCTATAACAGTATGTCTAAGGGTAAAACCGAAGGCGGATTTGACTTTTAAAGGAAAAAAATGCGTTATATTACAACACCAATTTATTATGTAAATGATGTGCCTCATTTAGGTCATGCTTATACTACCATCATAGCCGATACTTTAGCAAGATTTTATCGTTTGCAAGGACATGAAACAAGATTTCTAACAGGAACAGATGAGCATGGACAAAAAATCGAAGAAGCTGCCAAACTAAGAAATTCCACTCCTCAAGAATATGCTGATAAAATCAGTTTTGAATTTAAAAAATTATGGGATGAATTTGAAATCACCTATGATATTTACGCAAGAACAACTGATACAAGGCATATTGAATTTGTTAAAGCTATGTTTTTAAAAATGTGGCAAAAAGGCGATATTTATAAAGATGAATACGAAGGACATTATTGTATTTCTTGCGAAAGCTTTTTTACTCAAAGTCAGCTTATCAATGATTGTTCTTGTCCAGATTGTGGCAAAAACACTACGATTTTAAAAGAAGAGAGTTATTTTTTTAAACTTTCAAAATACCAAGATAAAATTTTACAATGGTATGAAGAAAAAGATCCCATCCTACCAAAAAACAAAAAAAACGAACTTATAAATTTTGTCCAAAGCGGCCTTAAAGATCTTTCCATTACAAGAACAAGTTTTGATTGGGGGATTAAACTACCTCAAGAAATTAATGATGATAAACATATTATTTATGTATGGCTTGACGCACTTTTTATCTATATAAGCTCTCTTGATTTTCAAAGCAAGGGAGAAAATGCTAAATTTTGGCCTGCGCATGTGCATTTAGTAGGAAAAGATATTTTGCGTTTTCATGCCATTTATTGGCCAGCTTTTTTAATGAGCGTAGATTTACCTTTGCCAAAATTTATAGGTGCACATGGCTGGTGGACTAAAGAAGGCGAAAAAATGAGCAAATCTAAAGGCAATGTTGTAAAACCTAAAGAAGTGGTTGATGCCTATGGAAGCGAAGCTTTTAGATATTTCTTGCTTAGAGAAGTACCTTTTGGTAATGATGGGGATTTTAGCGAAAATATGCTGATAAATCGTATCAATGCTGAACTAAGCAATGAATTTGGGAATTTACTTAATCGCATTATAGGTATGAGTACAAAATATTCTCAAGGAAATATTTCAAAAGAAGGTGTTTTAAAATTTTACAATGCTGAATTAAATCAAGCAAAAGAACACTTAAATTTAGCGGTAGAATTTTTAGAAAACTTACAGTGTAATCGTTATTTAGAAGAACTTTTCAAGGCTTTAAGCGTAGCAAATTTAGCCATTAGCAAATACGAACCTTGGAATTTAATCAAAGAAAACAAACACGAACAAGCTAATGCTTTAGTTGCACTTTGTGCAAATATTTTAGCCAAAACAAGCCTTTTATTAAGCCCTACTCTACCAAAGTCCTGTGAAAAAGTGGCTTTAGCTTTAAATTTTGAAATTTCATCTACAAATTACGCAAAAATGATACTTGATAATGAACTTTTAGATTTTAAAGCAAATCCTTGCGAAGCTTTATTTCCAAAAGTAGAAAAAGCTCTTTTAAAACAAGAAATTAAAGAAGAACCTAAAAAAGAAGAAAGTCCTAAAATAAAAATCGATGATTTTGCAAAAATTGAAATCAAAGTCGCTAAAGTGCTTGATTGTCAAAATATAGAAGGGAGTGAAAAACTTTTGAAATTTCAACTCGAACTTGACGATAAAGAAATCCGTCAAGTACTCTCAGGCATAGCAAAACACTATAAAGCCAGTGATTTAATCGGTAAACAAGTTTGCATTATAAGCAATCTTAAAAAAGCTAAAATTTTTGGACATGAAAGCGATGGTATGATACTTTCTGTAAAAAGCGGAGATAAACTTGTTTTAATCACCCCTGAGCAACTTGTGCAAAACGGTTCTTTAGTAGGCTAAAATATGCAAATTAGCAATTTAGGTGAACTTTTAAACGCGACACTCATTCACGAAGGTAGCGTTTTAAGCGTGGAAGGTTTTGCCATAAATTTAAACGAACTTAAAACAGGCTTTGCCTTCTTTAATAACGATAAAAAAGAAATTACCCAAGCTGTAAAAAAAGGCGCTTATGCTATAATTACAGAAAATAATATTACTATTGAAGATAAAGACATTTTTTACTTTAGAGTAGAAAATCTAGAACAAGCTCTTGTAAGATTTTTACGCTTTTTTTGTGAAGATAAAGAATGTGAATTTTTACTTTTTAAATCTTACGAACTAAGTCTTTGCAAGGCTTTTTATTTTAACATTTTAAAAGGAAATATTTTTGCTGATTTTGAAAAACTAATCAAAGCAAAAAAGGGTGAAATTTTTTGCTACTGTGAAGAAAATTACTTAAATAAACTTTGTGCCTATTCTCATAGTCTAAAAGATGCTAATTTTACCTTATTATCGCGATCTAGCTTCTTTTTTACAACTTTGATTTGTGAAAATTTATATTTTAAAAATCTTAATTTACCTTTTTTTTACGCAAATAGTTTTGCAAAAATTATTTCTTTTTTAAAAGAAAAAAATCAAAAAATAATATTTGACTTTAATAAGATTGATGATTTTAAAATTTATTTTATTGATGATAAATTTGAAATCACTCCTTTTGGTTCAAGCTCTCAAGCGTTTATTGTAAGCAACAACCAAAATACCTTTGAATTCTGGAAAGAAAAATTTAAAAACATAAAAGACTTTAAAATTGCTTCTAAAAATTCTTTATTTTGCGATTTTTCCTATAATCAGCTTTCAGATTTAAGAAAATTAAAAAATTTTAAATATTGTTTAATTCTTGAAAATTATGATATTTTTGAACAAGAATTTGAAAACAAAGAAAATCAAATCCCAAGCTTATTTTAAATTCACTCCTTCATTTTCAAGCAAAAATCTTTTTATTTCAAGCCCTCCATTATATCCTCCTATGCCATTGCTTGCAATAACTCTATGACAAGGTATAAAAATAGGAATTTGATTTTTAGAATTTGCATTTCCGACAGCTCTAAAAGCTTTTGGATGATTAATTTTTTCTGCTATATCTTTATAAGTAGCTATTTTGCCATAAGGAATTTTCATTAAAGCCCTATAAACCTTTGATTCAAAATCTGTACCTTGTATCAAAACAGGAATGCTAAATTTTCTAAGCTTATGAGTAAAATATAAATCAAGTTCATATTTTGCTAAGTCAAGCAAACTACAATTTTTTTCTGATCTTTTATTATCACAAAAATCGACTCTAGTTAAAAATTTTCCATCACTATGTAAAGATAGGTAACATAAAGGCATTTTATAATAAACTTTAAACATTTTTTATCCTTCAAAGAGCTACAATTATAATAAAAAATATTTAAGGAGTAGAAAATGTCTTTTATGCAAGAATACAATAAACTTGTTGAAGAAAGAGCCGCTTTGGGTATACCACCCCTTCCTTTAAATGCAAATCAAACTAGAGAACTTTGTAAATTACTTGAAAATGAAAATAATGAAGAGCTTGCAAATCTTTTAGAAAATAGAGTAAATCCTGGTGTTGATGATGCAGCTTTAGTAAAATGTGAATTTTTAGATTCTATACTTAAAGGTAAAATCAGCACTCCGAACATAGACAAAAAAAGAGCCTTAAGAATGCTTGGAACTATGCTAGGCGGATATAATGTTAAAGTTTTAATCGATGCCTTAAAAGATGAAAACATAGCCAAAGATGCTGCAGAAGTGTTGAAAAATATTATTTTTGTACACGATAATTTTCATACCATAGCTGAACTTAGCAAAAACAATCCACACGCTAAGGAAGTTTTACAAAGCTGGGCAAATGCGGACTGGTTTAACAAAAAAGAAAAATTACCTCAAGTGATTAAATGTATAGTTTTCAAAGTAGCAGGGGAAACAAATACCGATGATCTAAGCCCTGCAGGAGATGCTTTTACAAGAAGCGATATTCCTTTGCATGCAAATGCCATGCTAAAGGTAAGACAAGCAGGATCCTTAGAAAAAATCAAAGAGCTTAAAAAAAGCGGTCGCGAAGTAGTTTATGTAGGTGATGTTGTAGGAACAGGTTCAAGTAGAAAATCAGCAATAAATTCTATACAATGGCACTTAGGAAAAGAAATAGAAGGGGTACCAAACAAGCATAGCGGTGGTATAGTAATGGGTTCAACTATAGCACCGATTTTCTTTAACACTGCTCAAGATAGCGGGGCTTTACCCATCATCTGTGATGTAACAAACTTAGAAATGGGTGATGAGTTTGAAATTCATCCTTATAAGGGAAAAATCATAAAAAATGGCTCTACAATCGCAGAATTTACACTCAGTCCAAACACTCTCTTAGATGAAGTTAGAGCAGGAGGAAGAATCCCACTTATCATAGGTCGTGGGCTTTGTGCTAAGGCTAGAGAATTTTTAGGCATGGAAAGTGAAAATATCTTTACCAAACCTGAACAACCTAAATCTTCAAGCGGTGGTTATACCCTAGCTCAAAAAATGCTAGGTCGTGCCTGTGGAATCGAAGGTGTGCGTCCAGGTATGTATATAGAACCTATGACTTTAACCGTAGGCTCTCAAGATACCACAGGTCCTATGACTAGAGATGAAATCAAAGAACTTGCAAGCCTAGGTTTTAATGCAGACTTTGTGATGCAAAGCTTTTGCCATACAGCTGCTTATCCAAAAGTAAGCGATTCAAATTTACACAAAACCTTACCCAATTTCATGACAAGTCGTGGTGGGGTGAGTTTAAAACCAGGTGATGGGGTTATTCACTCTTGGCTTAATCGTTTTGTATTGCCAGATACCGTAGGAACAGGTGGAGATTCTCATACACGCTTTCCTATAGGAATTTCTTTCCCTGCAGGAAGTGGACTTGTAGCTTTTGCTGCAGTTACTGGTTCTATGCCTTTAAATGTCCCTGAAAGTGTTTTAGTGCGTTTTAGTGGAGAATTGCAAGCTGGAGTTACCTTAAGAGATTTGGTTAATGCTATACCTTATTATGCAATCAAACAAGGACAACTTACTGTTGAAAAGAAAAATAAGAAAAATATTTTTGCAGGAAAAATTTTAGAAATAGAAGGCTTGCCAAACTTAAAAGTCGAACAAGCTTTTGAACTTAGTGATGCAAGCGCTGAAAGATCTGCAGCTGCTTGCAGTGTGGATTTAAGCATAGAAAGTGTAAGCGAATATATCAAATCCAATATTTCTTTAATTGAAGCTATGATAGAAGCAGGATATGAGAATAAAGCTACCCTTGCCAGAAGGGCTGAAAAAATGAGAGAATGGCTTAAAAACCCTACTCTTTTAAGAGCAGATAAAGATGCAAAATACGCTTATATTATAGATATTAATCTTAATGACATTAAAGAGCCAATCCTAGCTTGTCCAAATGACCCTGATGATGTGGCGACTTTGAGTGAAATTTTAGCCGATGATAAGCGTCCAAAAAATATAGATGAAGTTTTTGTAGGCTCTTGTATGACAAATATAGGACATTATAGAGCTTTGGGAGAAATTTTAAAAGATAAAGGCATACTTAAAACCAGACTTTGGGTAGTACCTCCAACAAAAATGGATAAAGCGCAACTTACTAATGAAGGTTATTACAGCATCTTTGGCGCAGCAGGTGCTAGAATAGAAGTTCCTGGTTGTTCTTTATGTATGGGTAATCAAGCTAGAGTAAATGATGGAGCTGTAGTTTTCTCAACTTCTACAAGAAATTTTGACAACCGTATGGGAATGGGTGCTAAAGTATATTTAGGCAGTGCAGAACTTGCAGCAGTTTGTGCGATTTTGGGTAAAATTCCAAGCAAGGAAGAATATTTACAAATTGTCAGCGAAAAGCTAAGTGATGAGCATAAGGCAAATATCTATAGATATTTAAATTTTAATGAGATTGAAAATTTCAAACTTGAAAATTAATTCAAATTTAATACTTATTTGGATTAAATAACAAAATTAAAATTTTCAAAGGAAAAATATTGAAGTTATTATTCACTTCCTTTTGTTGTTTTGCAAGTTTAATGGCTAGCGATGCCATTAACTGCGACAACATTAAAAATAATAAAACATTGCTAAATGAAAGTTCAAATTTAGATTATTTAAATATAGCTTCAAGCTGTAAAGAATCTTTAAAAAATCAAGATTTTACAAAAAAACTCTATGCGATTTCCAATGAAATTCGCGGAAGCAATAGCTCTTGTAATGGTGTGGCTTATTTGCCCAAATTACAACAATTTGATTTTTTATTATTAAAAATAGCTATCGATCCCATCGCTTATCAAAAAACTTTAGATACACCCGAAAATTTAGAAAAAAAATATGATATTTTAAAATCTTATTTTAGATATTGGGCATATCAAAGCATAGGAAATTTTAGACTTTACAAAGCTTTTTGGAAAGAATATAACAATGCTATAGAACCTTTAGAAAAGTATTTTGAAAGTAATTTTAATTTTGACAAAGGTAGCAATATTTACTATACTAGCAATGCCTTAAACGAATTTTTAAATTGGGCTGTTGGTGAAACAAAAATTTACAAAGACATTAGTCCTTTAGCAAAAATCATGTCAAATAAAAATTATTCAGTATCTTATATACAAGATTTTATTTTTTCAAATAATCCAAGCCAAGATGACCTTACTATAGCCTTGCAAGCAGCGCTTTTAAATCAAAGAGAAAAAGAAATTTTAGAACTTTTGATTCGTTTTGGTGCTAGGATTGACGAAGGTTATGAAAGTGCTATTTTTTATGCATTGGAAAATTATGAAAATACAAACTTTTTAATCCAAAATGGAGCAAATGTTAATCAAGCCAATGCCTTTGGTAAAACCCCACTTTTTTATGCCATAGAGTTTAATCGTCTTGATATCATAAAACTACTTCTTGATAATGGAGCAAATGTTAATCAAAAATATATTAATAACAATGAAAAATTAGCATTAAGTGCGAACATAGGTTCAAATACGCCTTATTTTATTACATTTTGCGCTCTAGAGCACACTTCAAAAAATGTTTTAATGCATGCTGCGGCCTATGGAAATGTTGAAATTTTAAAACTTCTTATTTCAAAAGGAGCAAATTTTAATGCTGTTGATGATCTTGGTTTTAATGCACTCGACTTTGCGCTATCAGCAGGTAAAAAAGAAAATGCTGATTATCTAAAAAGCTTGGGTTTAAAAGCAAACGAAAATCTATTTTACGGAGGTAGTTTAGAATGAAAACCGCATTTATTACAGGAGCTAGTTCAGGTTTTGGTAGAGCTTGCGTTGAAGCTTTTATACAAGAAGACTACAAAGTAATCGCCCTTGCTAGACGTAAAGAGCGTCTAGAAGAGTTAAAAAATGCTCACAAAGATAAGATTTACACGCTTTGCATAGATGTAAGAAATCAAAAAGAAATCTTTGAGGCTATTGAAAATTTACCCAAAGAATTTCAAGAAATTGATGTGCTTTTTAATAATGCAGGTTTAGCTTTAGGGGTAGATGAATTTGATAAATTAAACCTTGAAGATATTAACACTATGATTGATACAAACATCAAAGGATTTTTATATGTTGCAAAAGCTATTATTCCTATACTTCGTAAACAAAAAAATGCTTATATTTTTAACTTAGGTTCGGTTGCAGGAAGAAATCCTTATTTTGGAGGCAATGTGTATTGTGGAACCAAAGCCTTTGTAGGACAATTTTCATTGGCCTTAAGAAATGATCTTAGAGGAAGCAATATCAAAGTAACAAACATTGCTCCAGGACTTTGCAAAACTGAATTTAGTGAAGTGCGTTTTAAAGGAGATATCCAAAAAGCTGATGCAGTGTATGAAAATACGCAATTTATCAGTGCTAATGATATTGCCAAAGTGGTAATGTCTATCATTAACCTACCAAGCCATATTAATGTTAATGAAATCGAGCTTATGCCGGTAACACAAACTTGGAATGGATTTTATATAGAAAGAGATGAATGAATAAATTTTTAGTTTTATTGTTTTTACCTTTAGTTGCATTTGCAAACTCCTCAGAAGCAGCTGCAAATGCTAATTTATTTGGAGCTTTTACGCTTATACCGCCTTTAGTTGCTATTGCTTTAGCCTTTATCACAAAAGATGTTATTTTGTCACTCTTTGCTGGAGTTTTAAGTGGAACTTTTCTGCTCAGTCTTTCTGCAAATATTTTCAAAGCACAACATTTAGCTTTTGTAAATTTTTATAATACCGCAGTAGAATCTTTTTCAAAGATTATTTCTTATATCTTAGGTTCAACTTCAGATCCAGTAAATGCAGGAATCATTTTACAAATTCTTTGTATAGGTGGTCTTGTGGCACTTATCACAAAAATGGGTGGTGCAAAAGCTGTAGCATTAAAATTTGCCAAAAGAGCCAAATCAGCTGTATCAGCTCAAGTTAACACTTGGTTTTTAGGGCTTTTAATATTTTTTGATGATTATGCTAATTTACTGATCGTAGGTCCAATTATGCGTCCTTTGGCGGATAAATTTAAAATTTCTCGTGAAAAATTTGCCTTTATTATCGACTCTACCGCAGCTCCTGTAGCAGGAATAGCTGTAATTTCTACTTGGATAGGCTTAGAAGTTTCTTTAATTAAAACCGCTTATGAACACATAGGCATTAGCGATATTAGTGCTTTTGGAATTTTTGTCGAAACCATACCTTATCGTTTTTATAATATCTTCATGCTTTTTTTTGTAGTCTTGACTGCAATCATGGGACGTGAGTTTGGTTCTATGTACAAGGCTGAAGTGCGTGCAAGAACCACAGGACAAATTGCACCTCTACCTAAATCAGGCACACTAGATACTGCTGAATTAGAAGATCAGTTTTTAGCACCAAAAGAAGGTATTAAAATTCGTGCTTTTGATGCTATTGTTCCTATTTTTACTTTAATCATTTTAGCTATATTAGGATTTTATTTTAATGGACTTAGCACTTTAGAAGGCGAAGAACTTGCAAAAGCAAGTGCCAATCCTTTATCTTTTGAAACTTTTAGGGCTGCTTTTGGAAATGCTGATTCTTCTGTGGTGTTATTCCAAGCTGCTTTGTTTGCTGCTATTGTAGCGATTTTTATCGGGGTGCGTCGTAAAATTTTCAATCTTAAAGAAGCGGTAGAAACTTGGATATATGGCTGGAAAACCATGATTTTTACTATAGTATTGCTTTTATTTGCTTGGTCGCTTTCAAGTATAGTAAAAGATCTAGGAACTTCTTTATTTATCACTAGTTTGCTTGCAGATAAATTGCCTGAGTTTATTTTACCTGCTACTATTTTTGCTTTTGCTTCAGCCATTTCTTTTGCCATAGGAACAAGCTATGGAACTATGGGGATTTTAATGCCTTTGGCTGTGCCTTTAGCTCATGAAATCGCCAAAATCAATGGTATGGATGCAAATGCTATGCATCATTATATGGTTATTAATATAAGCTGCGTTTTAACAGGTGCGATTTTTGGAAACCATTGCTCACCAATTTCAGATAATGTAATCCTTTCATCTATGAGTGCAAAATGCGATCATATGGAGCATGTAAGAACACAAATTCCTTATGCTTTATTTATCTGTGGTATTTCTTTAATCGCTGGATATATTCCTGTATCTTTAGGACTTAGCGTTTGGTTTGTCTTGCCTTTAAATTTCATACTTATTGCGCTTTTATTAAGACTCATCGGAAAGAAAGTTCCATGAGTCTTGAAAATTTTGGAAATTTTATCACTTTAGATGAAAAACACTCTTTCATAAAAAAATATTTTAAAGAATTTTATACAAAGGATTTTAAACTTTTTGCCTCAAAAGATAAACATTATCGTACAAGAGCTGAACTTTCATTTTATCATGAAAACGATACGCTTTTTTATGCAATGTTTGATTCAAAAAGCAAAAAAAAGTACATTATAGAATATTTAGATTTTGCTGATGAAAAAATTTGTGCTTTTATGCCAAAACTTCTAGAATACTTGCGTCAAGATAATAAATTAAAAGAAAAACTTTTTGGCGTGGAGTTTTTAACCACAAAGCAAGAACTTAGCGTAACCTTACTCTATCATAAAAATATAGAGGATATAAAGTCAAATTTAGAAAATTTAAGCAATATTCTTCATATCAACCTTATAGCAAGAAGTAAAGGCAAAAAACTTATTTTTAAAACAGAAAATCTAAGACAAACTTTAAATATTCAAGATAGAAAAATATTTTATGAATTTAACAACGATTGTTTTATTCAGCCTAATACTGCTATAAATGAAAAAATGATTACTTGGGTGTGTGAAATTTTAAATACTCAAAAAAGAATGGATTTACTTGAGCTTTACTGTGGATATGGAAATTTTACTTTAGCTTTAGCACCATTCTTTTTTAAAGTTTTAGCCACTGAAATTTCAAAAAGCAATATTAATTTTGCTTTAAAAAATTGCAAACTTAACAATACAACAAATATCTACTTTGCAAGACTTTCAAGCGAAGAATTAAGTCTTGCTATCAAAAAAGAAAGAGAATTTTTTCGTTTAAAAGATATTCGATTGGATGATTTTAATTTCTCTCATGTTTTAGTTGATCCACCCCGTGCAGGACTTGATAAAAGCGTAATTGACTTAATAAAAAAATATGAAAATATTATTTATATTTCTTGCAATCCTATCACTTTAAAAGAAAATTTAAAAGAATTAAGCCTAACACATAGAGTGGAAGAGTTTGCTCTTTTTGATCAATTTGCCAATACTCCACATCTTGAATGTGGAGTATTTCTTAGCAAGGTATAAAAAAATAATTCATTAATTTAGCCAGTATTACTATCGCGATACAAAGCACAAATACAAAAGGGTGGATAAAAGCACCAAGCGGGTTTTTCTTCTTTAATATAAAATGACAAAATAAAGAAAAAACAACT
The DNA here is from genome assembly GCF_011068225.1 of Campylobacter sp. CFSAN093229. Classification (NCBI taxonomy): domain Bacteria; kingdom Pseudomonadati; phylum Campylobacterota; class Epsilonproteobacteria; order Campylobacterales; family Campylobacteraceae; genus Campylobacter; species Campylobacter sp. CFSAN093229. Next base: position 134,232 of record NZ_JAAMXB010000004.1, read on the forward strand.
AAAGATAAAATTCCAAAAGCCAAAATAATTTTTACAGCAAAAAGTAAATTTAAAGGTTTGAAATGAAAACCTGCCAAAGCACCTCCGCTTAAAAAAAGCAAAAGAACCACAAAAGGCATTATTTTAACCCCAGTAGCACTAAAAAGACTTTTGTCAAAATTAGGATTTTTCTTTTTAACTACGCCCAAAACAAATACATCAACAAACAAATAACCTATAAACAAAATAGCACAAAGAAGATGGATTGTTAAAGTATATGGATAAAATTCTTCCATTTTTCCCTCCTTATTAAACTTCGGAATTTGCTATATTATAACACTTTTTTCATTTTTTGAATTCACTTTAGTTAATTTTTTAATCATTTAAGATAAAATACCAAAACAAAGGTTAATAATGAATGAAAAAGAAACTATCTCTTATATTATAAATACAAGTAAAAATATTGCCATATTTGCTTTAAGTCCAGATAAGACAAAAGCTTCTTATAGGGTAGCAGAATTTTTACAAAGAAAAAATTATAAAATTTTTCCTATTTATCCTAAAGAAGAGTTTATTTTAAATGAAAAAGTTTATAGAAATTTAGATCAAATAGAAGAAAAAATCGATACACTTATACTCTTTAGAAAAGGCGAAGTGGCACTAGAAATTCTTCCTAAGCTTGTTGAAAAAAATATTAAAAACCTATGGCTTCAACTTGGTATTAGTAATGAAACAGCCAAAGAAGAATGTAAAAAATTAGATATAAATTTTATACAAAATCGTTGCATTATGCTAGAATATCCGCATTTTAAAACAAAGGAAAAATAGTGTTAGAGCTTAATAAAATTTACAAAGCAAAACAACAAATTTCAGGGTTTGTAAACAAAACTCCTTTCATATACTCTTCTTTTTTAAGTGATATTTGTCAAAGTGAAATTTATCTTAAAAATGAAAATTTACAAATTACAGGTGCTTATAAAATTCGTGGAGCTTATAATAAAATAGCCAATCTTAGCACTGAACAAAAACAACATGGAGTCATTGCCGCAAGTGCGGGAAACCATGCTCAAGGCGTGGCCATTAGTGCAAAAAAATTTGGCATTAAAGCAGTTATTGTAATGCCAGAATCCACTCCGCTCTTAAAAGTTTCTGCTACAAAAGCCTTAGGAGCAGAGGTGATACTCAAAGGAGATAATTTTGATGAAGCTTATGCCTTTGCAACCTCTTATGCTAAAGAAAATAATCTTAGTTTTATCCATCCTTTTGAAGATGAATTTGTAATGGCAGGACAAGGAACTTTGATGCTTGAAATGCTTGATGAAATAAGCGATCTTGATATGATTATCGCACCTGTTGGAGGTGGAGGACTTATAAGTGGTATCGCAAGTGCAGCTAAACAAATCAATCCAAACATTAAAATCATCGGAGTTGGAGCCAAAGGAGCTCCTGCAATGTATGAAAGTTTTCATGCTAAAAAAATCAAAAATGCAAAAAGCGTACGCACTATAGCCGATGGTATTGCTGTGCGTGATGTAAATCCTATTAATTTTAATATTATTTTAGAATGCGTAGATGATTTTATCCAAGTTGATGATGAAGAAATCGCTAATGCGGTATTGTTTTTACTTGAAAAACATAAAATCATAGTTGAAGGTGCAGGAGCTGCGAGTGTAGCTGCCCTGCTTCATCAAAAAATAAATACACAAAATCACAAAAAAATTGGCGTAGTTTTAAGCGGAGGCAATATCGATGCACAAATGCTAAATATCATCATAGAAAAAGGTTTATTTAAATCCTATAGAAAAATGCAAATTCATGTTACTTTAGTAGATAAACCTGGGGCATTATTACACCTTACAGATAGCTTAAAAATAGCCAATGCCAATATAGTAAAAATCGACTATGATAGATTTTCTACCAAGCTTGATTATGGCGATGCGATGATTTCAATTACTTTAGAAACCAAAGGCAAAGAACATCAAGAAGAAATAAGAAAAATTTTAACCCAAAAGGCCTTTAATTTCTATGAAAGTTTTTAATAACATATACGGCTTAAATAAAGCCCATTTGGCGGTGCTAAAAAGTGATTGTATTGCTTTTTGGCCTCAATCTGTTCTTTGAGTTCTTTTTCACTCATTTTTCCTTCTAAAACCTTTAAAACACTTGCTACGCTTAATCTAATTTGCCCTCTTAAAAAACCATTAGCTTTAAAATGAAAAATGCTAAAATCTTTATAAGCATAAGCTCTAGCAATAAAAATTTCTCTTAAAGTCGTTTTATTATCTCCTCCACTTTTGCAAAAAAACTTTAAATCCTTTTTTCCCACAAAAAAACCCAAAAGCTCATTAGCCTTATCTAAGTCAAATTTAGGATAAAAATGTACATAAGAAGCCATAAAAGGACTATAGGAAGAGTGAGAAAATATATAGCGGTATTCTCTACTTTTTACATCAAATCTTACTTCAAAATCATCTTTTACTTTTTCAATTTTTTTGATATGGATAAAAGGATGGGAAAATTTATTAAGCTGTTTTTGAAGATATTCTAAATTTACAAAATGATCTCCACACTCCACACTAGCTACAGCATAGCTTGCATGCACTCCTTTATCTGTACGAGAAGCCATCAAAAGAGGTGAAACAATACCCAAATGCGATAAGGCCCCACTTAAAGCATCTTGAACACCTTTTTTATGAGGCTGAGTAGCAGAACCTAAAAAAGCAGAGCCATCATAAGAAAATATAATTTTTATTTTCATCAATAACGACTCAAAATCATTTTCTTAAAACAATAAGCCGAAACAAATAAACTTAAAGAAAAAATTCCAAGGCAAGCCAAAATTGGAGGTTGAGAAAAAGAACTTAAAAGTCCAAAATATATAGCAATCACTCCAAACATACCTAAATACACATAGCCTTTTTCATAACGATAAGTAACCAAACCAAAACAAAGCGCAAAAAGCGTACTAGCAAGTGGAAACAAGGCTATAGTTGTATAAATCACAAATTCTCTTGCTCTTTGTGGATTTTCGTTTAAATCATTCCAGTATTCATAAAATTTCTTTATTTGAAGATTGTCTGTATTAAACTGAGTATTTACTACTAAAGTGTCAAATTCTCCACTAAAAATACTTTGACCTTGCTCAAAATTATACATTTTGCCTTGATTCAAGCTAAAAGCAAAACTATCATCTTTTCTTTGCACATGCGCTTCTTTGGCTATGATAAGTTGTTCTTTATCATCTGCTTTATGTTTAGGGCGATACATAATTATGTTTTCATACTTATCACTATCTTGTTTTTCTATAAAAATCATCCAGTCTAAAAATTTTTGTCCAAATTCTCCTGTTTTGTAGTTAAATTTCACTTGAGTGCTTTTATAGTTTACAAAGTTATCCTGAAGTTCAAATACTATAGGTATCATTACCAAAGCCACAACAAGCATAAAAGCACTAATCAAGCTTGCAATTTTAAGGAAAAATTTTGCCAAAATCATTGGTGAAAATCCCAAAGTAAAAAGTACTATGCTTTCATTTTCCTTAGAAAGCCTAAACAAAGCCAAAGTTAAAGAAATAAAAAAAGATATAGGCAAGGTAAAAATTAAAATTCTAGGCAACATAAACCCATAAAGCTTTAAAAGATCCAAAAAACTAATCTCTATGCTTGAAGTAAGTTTTGCAAGTTGAATAAAAAACACCATAGATACAATAGCAAAAAGTACGAAAAATATAGACAAATTCGTACTTAAAAATTGATTTAAAACATATCTTAAACTAAGCTTCATTAGAATAATCCTAAGTTTTTATAAAATAAAACTGCCACAAAAGCGATATTTAAAAAGGGTATCATAGCAAGTTCTTGCTCTTTTATTGCTTTAATTTTAAAAAAAATAAAAAAAGGCAAAGTTAAAATAGAAGCTATAAGTAATACTAAAAATCCATACTCAAAACCTAAAATTCCACCTATACAAGACATAATGATAATATCAGCATCGCCCAAATTTTCCAAAATTTCATCTTTTTTTCGGAAATTCATTAGAAAAAAACCAAACTTTTTAATAAAAAAAACAAATCCTCCAAAACTAAAAGCATTTAGTAAAAAACCTCCGCTAAACTCTTTAAAAATCAAAAAATGTAAAATTTCACTTTCCCTAAAGGCGTAAAAAAAGCAAATAAAAAAGCGCTCCAAAGTAAAATTTGTGGTACGGCTTTGAGTTTAATATCAATTAAAGAAAGTAAGAAAAGATTAAATAAAAATAGAGATAAAAATAAAAAATCATAAAAATTTTGACTTAAAGAATAAACCAAAATAAGCAAAATTATGCCTAAAATTTCATTGATTAACAAAGAAATAGGCAAATGACATTTGCAAGTTTGACATTTTGCCTTTAAAAAAACATAAGAAAAAATAGGAATAATTTCATAGTATTTTAATTTTGTATCACAAGAAAAACAAAAAGATCGCGAGATAAAAAAGGGTTTTTTTTCAATTATCCTACTTGCCAAACTTGTGCAAAAAGAACCCAAACAAGCCCCTAGAATTATTATGAAAAATATCATTTTCCAAAAGTTCTTTCTCTATTTCTAAATTCTTTAATAATCCTTTTAAATTCTCTCTTGGTAAGAGATGGAAATAAAGTTTCACTAAAATAAATTTCAGCATATGAACACTGCCAAAGTAAGAAATTTGAAAGTCTTTTAGCATTTCCAACGCGAAGCATCAAATCCACATCTAAAGGTAAATCTAAATTTTGCGTTAAATTTTCTTCATTTAGCTCAAGTTTTTTTTCGATCACACGCTTAGCAGCTCTTATAATTTCATCTCTTGCACCATAACTTATAGCCAAATTAACACAAAGTGCGTCACAATGCTTTGTTTTTTCTTCAACTAAGGTAATTTTTTCTCTTACTTTATCTTCCAAACGCGATAAATCACCTATAGCTCTTAAACGCACATTATTTTTTTCAAATTTTTCTAAAGCTTCATCCAAACAACGATCTAAAAGTTCAAAAATAAAATCAATTTCATCTTTAGGACGCTTCCAATTTTCCGTACTAAAAGCAAAAAGGCTTAAATTTGAAATATTTTCTTCCATGCAAACTTCCATCAATTTTTGCATAGTTTTGACTCCTTGGGAATATCCAAGTTTTGCCAAAAAACCCTTAGCCCTAGCCCAGCGCCTATTACCATCCATAACAACAGCAAGGTGTTTTAATTCATTCATTTTTCATCCTTTAAAATCAAAAAGCCTTTTGAAAACAAACAAAGGTTCAATCTTGTTTTCTTGCGATACATTAAAATCTAAATGTTCATTTAAAAATTTTTGTACCTTGGCAAAAGGTGTAAAAACGCTAACACCTTGTGAATCTATCAAAATTTTCAAAGCTCCAAAAACACTAAAATATAAGTAAATTTCTAAATATTTTGCTCTTTTACGCATTTGAAACAAGCAAGATTTATTTTCAAAGATAAAAGGAATATGATAAATATTTTCAAAACTTGCAAAAAGCATTTCTTTTAATATCTGATAACGCTCTATATCTTTACAATCTAAAAGATTTTGTATGATGAATTTTTTATAAGAAATTTTATCCTCTAAAATAGCGATTATCAAAGCCAATCCCTCTTCAAAAGGTTTGAAATTAGGACGCTTTGAAAGATGTTTAAATTGTATAACTCCACCATTTTGCATATAAAGTTCAGCTAAATATTCAGCGCCAATTTCAAGCTCTATCATGCTTTTGGTTTGAATCTTTTTGTGATTTAACAAAAGCGTATAGTGTCCATAGCCTGATTTAGCCAAAACTTTCATTTGTATAGGCAAGGTAGAATTAATCATACTCATAATTTTTCACACCATTTTACTAATTCAAATGCCAATTTTTCTTTGCTTTGCAAAGTGCTTTTATTTTCATTATTTAAAGTGATAAAATAAAGTTCATTTTGATCACTTCCAAAATAATTTTTTTGATCAATGATATTAAGGCAAACCATATCAAGTTGTTTATCTTTTAGAGATTTTTTCGCATTTTCTAAGGCATTTTGAGAATCAAATTCCATCTTAAAACCTATCTTTTTGCCTTGAAATTTGCAAGTTTTAAGCAAATCTTCATTTAAAGATAGATGCAAGTTTAAACCCTGTAAATGCTCATTTTTTTTAATTTTTCCTTTTACACTTTGAGGGATAAAATCACTCACTGCAGCCGTCATAATCAAAAAGTTATGACTTAAATTTTTATCCAAAAGCTCTTTTAGATCCTTAGAACTTTCAAATTTGCAAAGCTCATAAGGCGTATCAAATTCCACAGAGCTTAAAAGTTTTACCCTAGCTCCTAAAAAATAAAAAGCGTCAGCTATGGCTTTTGCCATTTTTCCACTTGAAAAATTACTCACACAACGCACATCATCGATCTTTTCTTTTGTGCCACCACCTGTGATAACTACACTTTTATCACACCAAAACTTTTCTTTTAAAAGCTCTCTTTTGGTGATATTAAAAATATCCTTAACTTCAGCTAAGGCTCCTACGCCTTCATCTTTACAAGCTAAAACTTTACAAATAGGCTCTATAATCGAAGCTTTATTTTCTTTAAGTATCTTTAAAGAATTTTGCGTGCTAAAATGATGAAACATATTTGTATTTGCCGCAGGAGCTATGATAAGAGGTTTATTTGCTGCGATTAAGGTTTGGATAAAAAGATTATCCGCTATACCAAAAGCAAGTTTATTGATAGAATTAACACTTGCAGGGGCAAACAAAACAAGGTCTACATCCTTGCTAAAAGCTATGTGATTGTTTGAGTTTTGCCAACTTTCATTTTCCTCGCATAAAATCTCATCAGCCAAGGCTTCAAAACTCATTTTGCTAGCAAATTTTAACAAACCATTAGAAAGCAAAACTTTTACCCTAAAGCCTTCTTTTTTAAACAAAGAAATAAGCTCGTAAGATTTATAAAAAGCTATACTGCCACTAATAGCCAAAAGTATAGTTTTCATTTTTGAAATTTCTTGTAATAATAATCTTTTATCATCTTATGCTCTGCTCTATTGATAAACAAAGCACCTTTTTCTACATTGACACCTACTGTGCTTCCTGCTGCTATGATCACTTCATCTTCGATTTTTACAGGTGCGATAAATTGCGTATCAGAACCTACAAAAACATTTTTTCCTATGATGGTTTTATGCTTTTTTACCCCATCATAATTGCATGTAATAGTCCCACAGCCTATATTAGTTCCACTATCTATCTCACAATCTCCTAAATAGCTCAAATGTCCTGCTTTTACGGTATTTAACTTTGCATTTTTGCATTCTACAAAATTTCCTATATGAGTGTTTTTTAACTCACAATTTGGACGCAAATGTGCCAAAGGCCCTACATCGCTATTTTCTATGATGGAATTTTCTATCACGCTTGAACTTTTAACGATAGAGTTTATAATCTTACTTTTACCCTCTATCCTTACATTTTCATATACTTCGCATTCATCTACAAATTCAACATCTGCACCTATAAAAGTGCTTTGCGGTAAATGAAAAATCACTCCCTGTTGCATCCAGTGTTTTTTAATTTTTTCTTGCATGAAATTTTCAGCTATACTGAGTTCAAATTTATCATTAATCCCCATAAATTCATCTTCATCTACAAAAACCGCTTTAATCATCACATCTTTTTCTTTTGCTAGTTTTACAATGTCGGTTAAATAATACTCTTTTGCCGCATTATTGTTATCAATCAAAGGTAAAAGCTCTTTTAAAAGCCTCGAGTCAATCACATAAACCCCAGCATTGCAAGTATTTATCTCTTTTTCTTGTGTATTTGCATCTTTAAATTCAACAATTTTTTCAACGCTATCGTTTTTTATCACCACCCTACCATAACTTTTAGGATCTCTTGCTTTAAAAACTGCTAGATTTAATTTTGCATTATTACCCAACAAAGCTTCCAAACTTGTTTGCTCAACCAAAGGCATATCGCCACAAAGAATCAACACTCTTTCATTTTTAGGCTCAAACCCCCTTAAAGCTCCCGCAGTTCCTGGATAATTTTGCAAGTCTTGCTCTAAAATTTGTGTTTTTGGAAAATGTTCTAAAATTTCTTTTTCAACGCGTTCTTTTTGATGCGATAAAACTACACTTACATCATCACTTAAAACAAAAGCCTTTTTTAAAATGTGCAAAATCATACTTTTTTGACAAAGCTCTTGCAAAACCTTTGGCTTTTGTGATTTCATTCTAGTGCCTAATCCTGCCGCTAAAATCAAAATAGAAGTTTTCATTTTTTACCTTTGTTATTAAGAAGTCTAAAAGACTATTTTAGCAGTTTAAAGTTAAAATCCTAATACCCTTAAACTAGTTTTTAGTCATCAAAAGATAAAATTTAAATTTCTTTAATAAAAAACAAAAAAAAGGTTTTTAAATTTTGAAAAAAATATTATTATTTTTACTTTTAAGCATGAGCTTATTTGCTGCTGAAGCAACTATCCCTACAGTAAATTTAAGCCTAAGTGCACCCAATACACCTAATCAGCTTGTTACTACTTTAAATATAGTGATTGTTTTAACCATACTTGCACTCGCTCCAAGTATAGTTTTTGTTATGACTTCTTTCTTGCGTCTTATTGTGGTATTTTCATTTTTGCGACAAGCTATGGGGACGCAAAGTATGCCACCTAACACTATTTTAGTAACCTTGGCTTTAATTTTAACTTTTTTTATCATGGAACCTGTAGCTACAAAATCTTATAATGAAGGTATAAAACCTTATTTAGCAGAAAAAATAGGCTATGAAGAGGCTTTTATAAAAGGAGTAAAGCCTTTTAAAGATTTTATGCTTAAAAATACTCGCGAAAAAGATTTAGCCCTTTTTTATCGCATACGCAATCTACCCAATCCCAAAACCATAGATGATGTTCCCCTTACGGTTTTAGTTCCTGCTTTTATGATTTCAGAGCTTAAAACTGCTTTTGAAATAGGGTTTTTAATCTACCTACCTTTTTTAGTCATAGATATGGTTGTAAGCTCAGTTTTAATGGCTATGGGTATGATGATGCTACCTCCTACTATGATCTCTTTACCTTTTAAACTCTTAATTTTTGTATTAGTGGATGGATGGAATTTGCTAGTGCAAAGGCTTGTGGAAAGCTTTGTAACCTAAGAAGGAAAATCCTTCTTAGAAAAAGAATTCTAAATTATTCTTTTTAAAAGTATCTTTAACATCTTTAAGATATTTTTCTCCTAAAGAATCAAAAAGCCCATCTTTTTTACTTTCTGCAATAAATTGATCAAGCTCTTTTTTAAGTTCTGCATTATCTTTTTGCACTGCTATACCCCAAAACTCAGGATTTTCTTGAAAAGGTGCCAAAATGGCTCTAGTTGTATCTTGATGTTTTTGCCAAGTGCGATAAATCGTAAGTTGATCATAAAAAAATCCATCAGCCTTACCTTGAATCACTTCCAAAATAGCAGCATTTTCTTTATCAAATAAATTAATAGTTGCATTTTTTAAATTTTTAACCGCATATAAATGCCCTGTAGAACCACGCTTTAAAGCCAAAACTTTGCCCTTTTTATCTAAATCTTTGATATTTGTAATATCAGAGCTCAAAGGAGTTAAAATAGCCAAATTTGCCTTAGCATAAGGAATGCTAAAATCCACCACTTTCTTTCTCTCATCGGTAATTGTCATAGAAGACATGATAAGATCTATCTTGGCTGTTTTTAAAGCAGGTATTAAACCATCCCAAGCAATATTTTTTACTACAAGTTTATAGCCGTTTTTCTTTGCAAAAGCTTCTAAAAAATCCACACTAATTCCACTTGCTTTGCCTGTTTTATCGCTCATTTCAAAAGGCGGATATCCAAGCTCCATTCCTACAACCAAATCTTTTGCACTCAAATTTAAAGCAAAAAAAGAGATAAAAATCAAAATAATTTTTTTCATAATTTCCTTTCAAATTTTTTTGTAAAAAAATTATACTAATTTTATCTTATTTTGTTATTAGCAATTTGCTTCAAACTTAAAAAATTAATACTTCCTAAACCCTAGT